>JAITVH010000097.1 GCA_031285905.1 Prevotella sp. | reverse complement strand
AGCATTACGTTTGGAAATCCCGCAGACTTAAGTTATACAGAAACCGTTATCGAGCTATACAACGACTTGGAAATAAATACCGTTTCTGACCGCCTATTCAGTCTTATTCGAGAATAAGGAGATTGTCATGAAATATAATAAAGCTATATGTTTTGCCGTTTTACTTTTGGCAGTTTTTGCAATACTGGGAGCGCAAGTACCAAGAGTTAGTAATTGGGAAGACGGAATTAATAATGCCTATTTGTTTGCTGGATTTGACTTTTTGAACTATACACCATCAACAAATGGGCTCGAATATGTTATTAAAAAAGAATATGAGGAAATTAAAAATGGCAGCGGCGATGTTACAAAACCAACTGGTCCTTATGCCATTGTCGGATACAGTCAGGGTGGACTGCGTGCACTAGGCTATGCAGGATGGCTTAAGAAGACTTATCCCACAACCGACTATAAAAATCTTCAGGGAGTAATAACCATTTCTGGTGTTGATAAAGGAATCAAAGCTATGAATGGTGGACTTGGAGTATTAGTATCCAACTTTAAGTCTATTGTAAATACCACATGGGGCGGGTTTCGTTCTGCGGCGACAGCGTTAACAGTATTTAACATTCCAGGACTTTTTATTCCCAAGGACAGCGATGGCACAGTCAATTTATTACTCACTCTTCTTCCTTTTTTTGTGGATGGAATTCCGTCATATGTTAAACCTGCATATATTGATCCCAGTAGTAAAAGCTTGCAAGAATTACACGACATGGCTCCTGGAAGCAAGTTTGTTACGGACTATGTAGCAACATCAAAACAACATACCTATCAAAGGCAAACAGGTACACAGACGGCATTAGAGTGGAGATATGCAGGCGGGTGGTTCCCCTATTTGGTGACAGTTAGTAAGCCCATATATACTACATATACCGCATACGAGGATATTCCTAAGATAGACCCTAATCTGCCTGTAGGATATATTGTGGGACTTGACAGTAATACATTGGGAATGATGCCTGATGGAGGAAAGGAAGCCCGAAAGATAACAGATGGGCTGGGATCTGCATTCTTAGCTGCAGAAATAACGCATGTAGTAAAATGTGTCGGCATTGTTGGTCTATTAACGGGGAGTGTAGAATATGCCCAGAGCGCGGCAAAAGCAAAAGATATGATGTGGAATATTGATCGAACGCTGAATAACCTAAAAGGGTCGCCGTCAAATGATGGACTTGTGGCGGAAGAAAGTCAGTATTATCCTTCATCGTTCTTGGATCCAAATACCAACCAGACACGGATGTTCCATAATAAAGTATTGGGGTTTCATAGGATGCCGAAAAATAACCATCAAAATATCTATGAATCATCTAATGGAACGAGGAATGCAGAGACGCTAGGGTATGTCAGATCTATGATTTTAAACATGCGTCAGGGGAAATAATCAAATTTGATTGCTTCACTTGATGGATAATATCCCTCAGGTGGAGCATCTTGCAAAGGAACCTCTCGTTATGAAATATATCTTTTTTTGCACAATTATTTTTGTATTGCCTTTCTTTTCGTGCCGTTTAATGACAAACGATAATAACAAAAACTCTGATAAAGAACCATCATATAAAGCGAGTATTGTATGGGAGTCTAATACGAATGTAATAAGTTTTCCTAGTGATATAGCCATTGCGGACTCTAATGTATATGTATATGAAAATACAGAATCTGAGGAAGTCATTAGTTTTAGACTTTCAAAACTGAACGCAAAAACCGGAGAAGTCATGTGGCGAACAGAATCATTTTCTAAGTGGCCGTCATGTCCTCCGCAAATAATTGGTGAGTATGCGTATGTGTTTCTTTTCCAAAGCAGTCTCATACATAGTTATGATATAGAAACAGGAAAGCTCGCAGCGATCATAGAAACAGATACTGAGAATAATGGAATGGAAATAGAGTCCAACCCAATTGTTTATGGAAATTATCTGTTCTTCGGAATTTATAATGGACCAATGGGAAGTTATCTTGCAAGACTTGATGTTACTACAATTGACTATTCTAAAAATCACTCGGAATTTCAATTCATAGATCCAGAGATAATCTGGGTTCCTGAATTGGGCGGATTTGCATGGACAGAACCTATAATCAGAAACAATGTTATCTACTGTCGTTCTTATGCGGGAATAACGAGTGATGATCCTATTGAATTAGCAGGGATCAACATGGATACTAAACAGGTAGTGTTTCACCAGCGGATAGATTATGACAACGGTCAGGAGCATTATCCCCTGCTTATTCATGAAGATATTATCTACATACTTGGTCACAGTCTTTCCGCGTATAATTTAAACACCGGAGAACAGCTTTTTCTTAAGACATTCACTGGCGCAGAGCCTGATAATGAATGGTATGCCGCAATATTTTCCTCATTGGGAAAAGTATATCACAAAGGGAAAATCTATTATACAAACAGCTATAGTGATGTTATATGTATAGATGCTAAGACAGGTAAACTTGCATGGAAAGAACGAGTACCGTTGGTTGAATCACTAGGGACAAATCCTATTATTGTGAACGACAAGATGTATGTCCCTTACGCTGGTGGGCTAAGGGTGTATGATACTAACACAGGAAAGCTTATCGGTGTTGACAAGTCCTTTGAAGGTCATGGTCAAGGGAAAAATATCTTGTACAATAATTATATGATAGCAGTAAAGCATGATAGTTCCGGAATCGGCAAAGTCGTCGCTATAAATCTTGGAGGATGAAAATGCTTAAAAAGTTCACATTGGTTTTTCTCTGTTTCTTAGCTGCAAATGGATATGTGTTCTCGCAAGAAAAAAATGCGGAAATTATTTTCCCCAAAAATACGATAATGCTTGATGCAGGCTTGATTACTTCTTCGCTTATTACATGGAGCATTGTGGGAAATCCGGTTTTTAATGCGGCTATCCAATATGAACGACAATTCTCAAACATACTCAGTGCGGCACTCCGCTTAGAATACCGCTTGATGGATTTTTCTTCCAACATCGGCAGTCCTGCCAATTTGTCATCTTTCTCTGCAGAGGCACATGGTCGGTATTATCCTACGGGAAATATATTCTTTTTAAACGCTATGCTTGGTTATGCATTTTTTAACTATAAAGTTGAACCCTCAAATCTAATGTCACATTATTTTAAACTTGGCGGTAAACTAGGCTGGAGAATTGACTTTGGCAAACCTGGCGGTTTTGTGTTTGAACCTTCTTTTGGTTATTACGGGGCTATTGGAGATAGCAATATAAATATCGTTGAAGAGATTGATGATGCAACGAGTTTTTTTAATGATTTGTTAAATCTCATGTATAGTTATCTCATTAAAGGATATTTTGTCGGCGGTCCGCAATTTGCTCTTGCGGTTGGATATAGGTTTTAAAAAGGAAAGTTATTGATGAAGAATATTTTTAAAGCAATCAATTTTTTTATGATAATAACAGTTATCGGATTTTCTATAACAGGATGTATCAATTCTTTCTATGATTTGAATCTTCGTCATCCAGATGTTGTTGCCTTTAAGAATCAACTTAATGCATTGGTAGGTGGTACAAACAAATTTGAGCCCATAACGGTAAAACTTGCACCATTAACCTTTAGTACCGCAAACTCTGTACAATCTAATATTGTTAACTGGGGAGCAATTAATGAGACCGTCAAAAATGCTCAAAAGTATGTTATTCTTGATCTTTCCGATTGTACTGTTGAAGGGAATATATTATATGGAAAATCTGATCTTAATCCAATGTATTTTGATTGCAGAAATGCAATGAATGTTATTGCAGAAAATCAATATATCAAAGGAATAATATTACCTGCTACGCTTAAAACTGTAGGTGCGGCTTTTTGGGGCTGCATTCACCTCACGAGTGTAAGCATTTCTGCAGGTGTTACATCAATTGATGAACTTGCTTTTTGGGACTGTACAGGTCTTACGGAAATACTGACAGATGATGCGAATTCCCGATATGCAAGTGATAATGGTATATTATTTAACAAAGATAAAACGATATTGGAAAAATATCCCTTGGGGAAAAGCGGGGAATCATATACTATTCCATTTCATGTAACATCTTTAGGAAACCGTGCTTTTGCCAATAACTCTAGACTTACCGATATAGTTATCCCTAACAACGTTATATCAATTGGGAACGAGGTTTTTTCCGGCTGCTCTAACTTGGAGAACATAACTATTTCTAACAGTGTTACATCCATAGGCGATTGGGCTTTCGGAGGCTGCTCTAGCTGGAAGAACATCAGCATTCCTAACAGCGTTACATCTATAGGTTATGGAGCTTTTGCTGGTTGTTCAAACCTTGAAAGTATAACTATTCCTAATACTCTTACCTCCATTGATGGTAGTTTCGTTGGCTGCTCAAATCTAAAAAACGTTACTATTCCTAACAGCGTTACATCTATAGGTGATTCGGCTTTTTCTGAATGCTCTAGCTTGGAGAACATAAGTATTCCTAACAGCGTTACATCTATAGGAGACTGGGCTTTTTCTGGCTGTTCAAACCTTGTCAGTATAATAGTTGATCCTGAGAACTCCTTCTATGAAAGTGAAAACGGTATATTATTCAATCAAGATAAAACGACATTGATATGGTATTCACCAAAGAAAACTGAAACATCTTATACTATCCCAAATACTGTAACATCCATAGAATATGAGGCTTTTTCTGACTGCAAGACTTTAACAAACATAACTATTCCAGATAGCGTTACATCAATTGGAAGAGCAGCTTTTAGGAATTGCTCTAAGCTAAGCAGGATAACTATTCCTAAGAGTGTTACTTCTATAGGATATCAAGCTTTTTGGAATTGTCCTAACCTTACGAGTGTAAGCTTTAAAGGCAGCAATACAGAGCTAGAATATGATAGTTTCGATTATGTTTCGGGTTACACATCACTCGAAAACATCTATAAAAACATGCGCGGAGGAGCAGGAAATTACACAAAAACCGCAGAAGGAAACTGGAAAAAAGTAGAACAACAATTTAAAGAGGATCAAGTATGAAGCTAATAAAAGTATTATGTATTGTTTTACTTTTTCTTGCATTAGTTTCATCATGCATTTTATTTGAAGACCCAGTCGGACTCTATTACAAAAGTACCTTTTTAGGGGCTAACTCATTTACGGTAACTGGTAGTATTTATGATACAGAAGGAAAACCAAAATCAGGTAATAAATTCATTGCAAAGATTAGAAACTACGAAGACGAATGGTCTATCGAAACAGTGATACAAAATAGTCAATTTTCCATAACTGTCGATACAACAGATACTTTAGGTCGAAAACTGCCCTTTGATGATCCTGAATATTATGCCTATGATACGGTTTGGGAGATTTTTTCCCTTTATTACGCTCTTATTCCTATTGATGAAGAATCTTATCTAGAGCGTGATAAAAAAATGTATAAACTTGATTTCTATCTTGATGTGTATAATGGCAATCATTCAAATTGGCTCACTGAATTTACCGAAGAAAAGCCAGTGCACTATTTCTCTGATGGAATCAGGTATGTATACATTCCTGAACCAATCAATATGAAGAAAAAGAGTTTTTATCTTAAAGATGAATCTGGAGAAAATTATTATTCTTTCGATTGTGATTTTTCAAAAG
>JAITVH010000142.1 GCA_031285905.1 Prevotella sp. | reverse complement strand
TTATTCTTCCAATTTAGATGAACCTTTCTTTTCGTCCTTCTTCTCTATTATGTAAGCTGCGACAAGCCCAATACCCCCAAAAACAGCTGCACACGAAGGATAAAGAACATCTATAGTCCGTTTATATTCATAATACAACTCACGGGTTCCTTCATAAAGGGAAATCGCCAAATCTATGCTTGTGGCAATAATAACACCTAGCCCCACTCCCACGAGCAACAAGCCTATGCGTATTGCCCATGAGTCATTCAACATTTTCTTATATACAGGAATCTTAATAGGGTTCAGTTGATATTGCAATATCTGAGGATCTATTCCTGTCGACAGTTTTTCTATCATGGCCATACGTTCTTTACGACGGGCAAACAATTCAAATAATTTGTAAATTCCATAGGTAAGAATACCTGTTACCAATACTAATGACAATTCATCCATAACTTTATTTTTTAGAGTTTCAATTTTTGTTCGTTCTGCTCATTTTGACGCAGGCTAATACAAAAGGTTACAAATCAGGTTAAAATATTTTTCCTAAAAAAAATTACACATACATTTGTAACCTATCCCCTAACTTTGCGTCATACGGGTATGGCAGATTTTGACGATCTCTATTATATACGCCTAATCAAGGACGGCCATACGGATGCCTTTGCTCATATTGTCCGCCGGTATCAGAGAATGGTGTTTACCATTGTCGGCAAAATCGTCGCCAGTAATGTAGAAACAGAAGATATTGTACAAGAGATATTTATAAAAGTATTCCAGTCACTCGACAAATTCAGGGAAGACTCAGGCTTTGCCACATGGCTATACAGGATATCTTATAATACAACAATATCTGAACTACGAAAGAGGAAATATGAGTTTTCGGCAATAGAGGATAATTGGGCAAATATACCCGATGATAATATTTCCGATGAGATTGATGAAATCAGCCTGGAAGATAAACTTAACTACCTGAATATGGTATTAAAGATGATGCCGGCTGACGATGCCCTGCTGATTACAATGTTTTATATGAATAATCATACCATACAGGATATCAGCGTAATCACCGGGCATTCTGTATCAAATGTGAAGGTAAAGTTGCACAGAATCAGAAAATTTATGAACTTTGAAATAAATAAACTCATACAACAATGAAAACGGAAGATAAAGACAAGCTTAAGAGTTTATTTCAGGAAGTGAAATTAGACGAACCATCATCCGGCTTTGAAAGTCGTTTAATGGAACATATATATATTGTTGAAAAAAAGCAAAACCGGATAAAAAACCTCAAATCATATCTGGCACTTGCTTTGGGAATACTTGGTATAATAGGAATTCCTGCTGCGATATTCCGACTGCTACGGTTTACGAACCAGCTTGGATACACAGACATTAATACCGAATTCAACTTCACACTTCCTCATATACAATTCAATCCCGGTGTAATATCTATTGCATGCGTTGTCCTCCTCTTACTGATAGTTGACACATTGATCAGAAGGCGGATATGGGAAAAGAAGCACAAAGAAGAATAAAAAAGAAAAAAGATTATATATCCGGTTCTCCTGTTTTCTCTTTCTTATACCGTTGAGCCAAGAACTTGAGAAAAGAACTGATTTGCAATATGGCCGCCTGGGTTTCACCTGATATTTCTTTCTGTCTTAATTTCATCAACAGGTATCCATACAGAGCCGAAAAAGCGGTCTCCAGTTCAGGCACATTTGCACTCTGAGATTTAGCTCGTAGTTCTACAATAACAGGAAGCGTTTTATAATATACCTCATTGTATTCTTTTTCTTCAGGAGATTTCAGTAATCGCTGGTGCAGATCCGTCAATTCGGATATGACATTTTTATTTATTATCAGATGTCCGTTTTCTGCAATATCCTCCCGACGCATCATATCGATAAGATTCTCATACCAGTCCCTAATCTCTTTTTTTATATTTTCCGGCTCGTCAAACTTAGAAATAATCCGGTCGTCTATTTTTTCTATATCAAAATTGCTGGCACGAATCAAGTCTTCTACCTGCCACATATATAGCAAATATTCCGCAATATTCTCATCCTTAAGTTTTTTCGCAATAAGCATCCGGTCTGATTTTTAATTAATAAACAAATGTAAAAAATAATCCAGTAATGATTACAAAACGATCTGATTATATAAATAAATGCCTGTTATTAACATAAAACAAAAAAATTTCAGTTCACCGTGAACAAATATACTACAACCGATGTTTATTCTACAAAAGCAGGTATCTTACTTTTTTCATAGTGTGTTAGATAGATTGTTTAGTTGATTTTTATTATACCTGTTTTTATCATAGTATATGTTAGTTTTATATTAGTGTTAAGGTCCGGGAAGAGGTGGTTGTGAAATCGTCTCTTCTTATTTTATACCCCTACCTGAATATTTTAACTAAAAGGTGACAACCAACGGTCACAGGAGCGAAGCGTATGTAAAGGTAACACTTATGGCTATAGCTGATAGTCGTTAGCTCTTAGCTTTTTCATTATCTCTCTGTCATCCTGAGGAACGAAGGATCTCTGTTTTCTTATATAAACAAATCTACTTTTGAGAAATGAGATGCTTCCTTCGTCAGCATGACAAACTATTTGCTTTTAACTAAAAAGTAACATAAGTAACACTTTTCCCTCTATTATTTCAAAGATCTTTTTTCAACTTTCAACTTTCCATTGTCAGCTTTCAACTGATTACAACTATAGATAAATTCAGAAAAAAAAGATGAAAAAGAAACATCTATAATTCCATCCTTATATTACACACAGGAGAAGAGAGAAAACCATCGTTTTTTCCTACATTTGTTATTCTTTAATTAGGATAAGATGAAAAAAGAAGAATCGATATACGAATATAAAATGAAAGTGCGCGACTATGAATGTGATGCACAGGGAATTGTAAACAACGCCAATTATCAGCATTACTACGAAGTTGTTCGCCATGAATTTCTGGAACAGCATGGACTGAATTTTTATGAACTCCACGAGGAAGGAATCGATGCCGTAGTAGTAAGCGTATACATACGTTACCGGCATTCACTACGAGGCGCCAATGATTTTGTCTGTACAGTCGATTCCATAGAAAAGGACGGTATCCGCTATATTTTCAATCAGAAAATCACTCGTTTAAAAGACGGAAAAATTTGTTCTACTGCCCGGGTAGAGACAGCCTGCATGGTAAACGGAAAGGTAGGCAAGCCCGAACTGTTTGACAATATATTGGGTAAATATTTAAAATGAAAACTACAAATCTATGATTACACTCAACGACATTATTATCGAGCCGAACGAAGATGAAGATTATAACTTTAGTCATGGTTATATCTCAAAATCTGTAAAACTATTTGGCCAAATCCGTTTCGAAGAGAAAAATGAGGGACTGGGGCTGTCTGTAGACAAATCGGTAAATATTGATACGGTTATCGATAAACTGAATGCCTACCTGAAATGGCTGGGCGATGACTGCCAACAAATGCTGGAAGACTATTATGCGAAAGAGAATCAGGACATGCTCGATGAGTGGTACGATGGCAAACTGGAAGAAGACTGGTATGAAACGCTGGAAATGTATAGCGGTACAATAGATATACTTGCAGATGGTAGGTTTGGTGCCACCTTTTCTTGTGGTGATAATATGAATGAAGACCATTTGCTTGAGATAGAGATATTGGATAAACAAATAACAGAAATGTGGTTTGATGGATAATCAGATCATTTGCTGATTTTCAAATTAAAGATTATGGCAAAAGTTTTTGAAAACAAAATGAAGGTACGCGATTACGAATGCGATTCGCAGGGTGTTGTTAATAATGCAATCTATCTGCATTACTTCGAGGCTACCCGCCACGAGTTGATGGAGCTTTGCGGCCTGCGCCTGCGCGACCTCACCGAAGCGAATATTATTCCGGTGGTGAGGAATGTAAACATCAGTTACCGTAATTCATTGCGGGGTTCGGAAGAATTTATTTGTACGGCATCAGCCATCCGCGAGGGAGTACGCTACTATTTTCACCAAAATATAACCCGTGTTCCCGAGAATGTGCTTTGTGCAAAAGCTGTTATTGAGGTGGTTTGCCTGGTAAACGGCAAAGTCGCCGCACCGGATATGTTCGATAAGGTATTTGTCGACTATATCGAGTGGAAGTAAAAAATAACCGAAATCTCTAATTGATAATATTATGAATACATTCAGGAATATAAGTTTTGTCATACTCCCCGTAGCATTTGCCAATTATTCTTGCGGGCAACAGCCCCCAAAGGCTCCCAATATAATATATATAATGACTGATGACCATTCATACCAGACTATCAGCGCATACGGGCATCCATTATCTAAACTGGCGCCTACGCCGAATATCGACCGTCTGGCAAATGAAGGAATATTATTCCGCAAAGCCTTTGTGGAAAATTCATTGTCGACACCCAGCCGGGCGTGCCTCATGACGGGCTTGTATAGTCATCAGAACGGGCAAAGGCAATTAGGAAAGGGTATCGATTCTACAAAAACGTTCTTCTCTGAATTGCTGCAAGAGGCAGGATATCAGACAGGGGTAGTCGGCAAGTGGCATATGCAATGCGAGCCTAAGGGATTCGATTATTATCATATATTATGGGATCAGGGACATTATTATAACCCCGAATTTAAGAGCAAAAACAGCGGAGGTAAATATATCAGGGAAGAAGGTTATGCATCTGCATTAATCACTGATCATTCGATTGAATTTCTCGAGCAAAGGGATAAAAATAAACCGTTCTGCCTACTCATACATCACAAAGCTCCTCACCGCAACTGGATGCCGGAGCCTCAATACCTGAATTTATATGAAGATATAGAATTCCCTAAACCGGAAACATTTAATGATGACTATTCCACACGCTGTTCTGCGGCACATACGCAGGATATGACTGTAAGTAGAACATTGCAATTAAATTATGATCTGAAGTTCTTCGAACCACAAAAAGATAAGAAAAAAAATAAATGGGGACACGAATTTAACCGGATGACATCCGATCAAAAGTCAGCTTGGCTGGACGCCTATACACCCGTAAATCAGGATTTTGTTGACAGAAAGCTTGAAGGGGATGAATTGGTTAACTGGAAATTTCAACGCTATATAAAAGATTACCTTCGTTGTATAAAGAGTATTGACGACCAGGTAGGGCGCGTCATTGAATATCTGGAGAAGGAAGGATTGGCGGATAATACGATTATAGTTTATACATCTGATCAGGGATTTTATATGGGGGAACATGGTTGGTTCGATAAACGGTTTATGTATGAAGAATCGTTCCGCACCCCGTTGATCATGCGCTATCCTAAAATGATAAAGGCCGGCACCGAAACAGACGCTTTAGTCCAGAATATAGATTATGCTCCCACATTTCTTTCGTTAGCCGGAGTGCAGAAGCCGGAAGAAATGAGCGGTACTTCACTCGAACCAATTTTTAAAGGTAAAAAACCGGAGAATTGGCGAAAAAGCCTTTATTACCATTATTATGATTATCCGGCCGTTCATAATGTTCGCAGGCACGATGGCGTGAGAACGGAACGCTATAAACTGATCCATTTTTACGGAGAAGGAAAAATGAAAGATGATAAAGACGTCGATTGCAACGAGTTGTATGATTTACAGAATGATCCGAATGAATTGAATAATTTATATGGAAAGCCTGAGTATGAGGAAATAATTGCCGATTTACAAGCGACATTGAATAAATACCGGGAAGATCTGAAAGTTGATGAATATTGAGCTTTTTTGAAGTAATTAATGATATATTTAATATTCGTTTGCCTTCATCTAACTTTCATTTTGGCATTGCCCAAAACGAAACAAAAGGCTAGTGCTTCGTTCCCCGGCGACCTGTCAGCGGCTTGCCGGCTGATGCAAACCAACGGCTTCGCCCATTTGCATCTGCGCCGTCTTCACCGGACAGGTAACCCGCCGTCGGAACTAATGCACGGGAAGCTGCCGCACGACAAGAGATCGTAAGTTTTGTCGCTTTGCGCCATTAGTGCTTTAGCCTGCGCCGTTAACTTAGAGGTTGGGGTACCCATACGGTGCGGGCGGCGTAGAAAGTGATGGGGGCGATAGTCCGTTTATCACTTTCAGCCGGCAAGCCGTCAATGGGTCAACCGATAAGTGTGGCGCAAAAGCGTTTTTGGTTCCTTTTGCGGCTTTGGGCAAAAGGAACACAAGCAATTTATAATTGCGCGTAGTATAAAGTAATCCAACATTAAAATACATCTTCAATCTTTATTGATCATTAAAAAATGAATAATATAAATACAATAACCCCTTTTGCCAAACCTCTTTATGTAATGCTGAAACCGATAGGGGCATTATGTAACCTGAAATGTACCTATTGCTATTATCTTGATGTAAAAGGCTTATATTCAGAGACGAAGAATTATAAGATGAGCGATGAACTATTGGAAAAGTTTATCGTTCAATATATGGAGTCGCAAACAATGGCGCCGGTACTATTCACATGGCATGGCGGCGAACCATTGCTAAGAGGTATCGGTTTCTATAAAAAAGCATTGGAATTGCAGCGGCAATACGGGCGGGGCAGGCAGATCGATAACAGCCTGCAAACCAATGGAACATTATTGACGGATGAGTGGTGCAAATTCTTCAAAGACAATAATTTCCTGATCGGGATTTCTATTGACGGTACGCAACGCATGCATGACAAATACAGGAGGATGAACAATGGAAGTCCGACATTCGGAAGTGTGATGCATGGAATCAATCTGTTGAAAAAACATGGAGTGGAGTATAATGTAATGGGAGTGGTCAATGATTACAATGCAGATCATCCGCTCGAATTTTATAACTTTTTCAAGAGTATAGATTCCCATTATATCCAGTTTGCTCCTATTGTGGAAGTGTATTCTGATGGAGGACTAACTGAATGGAGCGTAACACCTGAAAAATGGGGTAATTTTCTGATTGCTATATTCGATGAATGGGTGAAACAGGATGTAGGGAATTGTTTCGTTCAGTATTTTGATAATGCATTGGCTAACTGGATGAATGTAGAGCCGGGGACTTGTATCTTCGCTAAGAATTGTGGCCATGCAGGTGTTATGGAGTTTAACGGAGATGTATATTCCTGCGACCATTTTGTCTATCCCGAATATAAACTGGGAAATATAAAGGATAAGACACTTACAGAAATGATGTACTCTCAGCAGCAACTCAATTTTGGGGCTGATAAGTCATTAAGATTATCATCGAAATGTAAAGCCTGCAAATACAAATTTGCCTGTAACGGAGAGTGTCCTAAAAACTGGGTGTCTTATACTTCACAAAATGAAAAGATAAACTATTTGTGCCAGGGCTATTATAAGTTTTTTGACCATATAGCTCCTTATATGGAGTTTATGAAAAAGGAATTGGAAGCAAAGCGTCCTCCGGCAAATATTATGTGGAATCTGGACAAGATTAAGAGATCATAAATTGAAAAAAATAACACTATAAAAAGAAATGATATGATTATAAAACATTTCTCAGACAACGACTTGTATAAGTTTTCGGTTATGCTGGCCATACAGAAGCTTTACCCGTGGGCATATGTAAAGTATGCATTTACCAACAGGGGAGGAACCCAATTCCCTGAAGGATTTGCCGAGAGGATGAAAGAGGAAGTAGCCTTTATGGCAAACCTGAAAATGACAAAAGAAGAGAAAAAGTTTATAAAGAAACGGTGTTACTTCTTTGATCCCGTATTTGTCGATTTTTTAATGGGATACAGGTATGATCCCGAAGAGGTGACAATAACACAAAACGGAGGAGACCTGTCCGTAGTAATAGAAGGTTACTGGTATCGCACTGTGCTTTGGGAAGTACCATTAATGGCGATCATATCAGAATTGTATTTCAAAATGACTGGCGCCAAACCTGAAGGTGTCGAAGAAAAAACAAAAGCCAAGGCCATTGCTCTGAAAGACTTAGAGGCAGATTATTCCGAGTTTGGTACACGCAGGCGTTTTTCATTCGATGTGCAGGATGAAGTTATCGGTCTGCTGCAAAAACATTCGGGAGAATATTTCAAGGGAACCAGCAATATGTATTTTGCTATGAAATATGATACCATCCCTATAGGAACCATGCCTCACGAATGGTTTATGTATCATGGTGCGTTCTTTGGTTACCGTTCTGCCAATATAAAAGCATTGGAAGCATGGGTAGATGTATATGATGGGAGCCTTGGTATTGCCCTGACTGATACTTATACAACCGATTCTTTCTTCAACTCATTCAGCCTGAAACAAGCCAAGCTTTTTGATGGTGTCCGCCACGATAGTGGTGATCCGTTGACTTTTGCCGATAAAACCATAGAATTCTATAAGCAGAACCGTATCGATCCCGTTTCGAAGACTATCGTATTCAGCGATTCACTGAATATAGAAGCCGTAAAGGCCATAAAAGACCATGTGGCAGGACGTATTCACGATACATATGGCATCGGAACATTTTTCTCAAATGATGTAGGAGTAAAAGCCCTGAATATGGTCATAAAACTTATAGATATAAAAGCGCACAAAAAAGATGCTGACTTCCTGCAAGCCGTAAAACTGTCTGACGTACCGGGCAAACATACAGGCGACCAAAAGGAAATACAACTGAGTAAAATGACATTGGGACTGGAATAGTATTTCTTTCTATTAACACCATTATTTTGTGCCATTCACCATAAATTGGTAATTTTGCCCTCCGATTTTGAAGTGAATACAATGAAATACAATATATCTGACTTTGAGATAATGGCTCCTGTGGGGTCATACGAATCACTGACTGCTGCCATTCAGGGAGGGGCAGATTCTATCTATTTCGGTATAGAAGGGCTGAATATGCGTGCCAGGTCGTCGAATAATTTCACCATTGATGACCTGAAACAAATAGCCTCTATTTGTAAAGAGAAAGGACTGAAAAGCTACCTTACCGTCAATACAATCATATATGATAATGATCTGGCATTGATGCGCCAAATAGTGAATGCTGCCAAACAAGCGGAATTATCTGCCATAATAGCATCCGATGTATCGGTAATGATGTATGCGCACAGCATCGGAGTTGAAGTGCACCTTTCTACCCAGTTGAATATTACGAACACAGAAGCACTTAAGTTTTACGGACAATTTGCCGATGTAGTGGTACTTGCCCGTGAACTCAATCTCGATCAGGTGGCTGCTATTTACAAGGATATTGTAGAACAAAACATCAAAGGGCCAAGCGGCGAGTTGATCCGTATCGAGATGTTTTCTCACGGCGCACTCTGCATGGCCGTTTCGGGAAAATGTTATTTAAGCCTGCATGAAAAAGACCTGTCTGCCAATCGTGGAGCTTGTAACCAGATTTGTCGTCGGGGCTATATCGTAAGGGATAAAGATAGCGAGATAGAGCTTGAAATTGACAACGAATACATCATGTCTCCCAAGGACCTGAAAACTATTCATTTTATGAACAAGATGATGGATGCAGGAGTAAGGGTTTTCAAAATAGAGGGACGGGCACGCGGGCCGGAGTATGTACGTACTGTCGTTGAGTGTTATAAGGAGGCTGTAAAAGCGTATTGTGAAGATAGTTTTACAGAGGATAAGATAGCCGTTTGGGATGAACGGCTGGCATCTGTTTTCAACCGTGGTTTTTGGGATGGATATTATCTTGGCCAGCGTTTGGGTGAATGGTCGAGTAACTATGGTTCCGGTTCCACCAAACGGAAAGTATATATAGCTAAAGGGCTTAAGTATTTTTCAAATCTCGGTGTAGCTGAATTCCTGATGGAAACCCAGTCACTAAAAGTAGGAGATGAGATACTGATCACCGGCCCAACTACAGGTGCTGTTTTTCAGACCATAGATGAAATACGGGTTGACCTGAAACCTGTAGCGGAAACAGTAAAAGGCGATAAATTCTCAATCAAGGTGAATGAGAAGATACGCCCTTCCGATAAGTTATTCAAGATGGTAAAAGTAGAACAGAAAAAGAAATTTGTGGAAAAGGGATAAAGACTAATCAATGAATTATCTTTCCTTATCCAAGGTTTTTATTTTAGATTTTCGTCGGTTTGACATAACCGATTGAAGAATAAACTTTTAGCGGAGTTTTTGAGGTTCAGAGGTAACGAGTTAGTAACCGTGCATATTTCAGCGTTTTGCGATGCTATACTGTCAAATAACTCAAATACAAAGGTAGGCAATATTTTGAACCATACGCATATTTTTTCTCTTTCTTTATCCGGTAAACACCTCCCCTGTGGAAAGAATAAACAAGGCTGAAATGAATTTTATTGCTTATATGGAACTATCCCGCGTGAGGATAGGTACACTTCATTGTGATATGAACCGAAAAGGGCGTGAAATGTTTTCGGATCCCCTTCAAACAGCGCTTCATAGACTTTATGTGTCCCGGCAGGGATGTCGTAAACGTCGATTAGGAACAGCCGTACGTTGTTGTACGAGAAACCGACCATGATGAACACATCGTTACCTTTCCAGAAAATATCTTCTACGCCTACCGAAGGGCCGTTATAGACAAGGCTGTTCTTGGTTCTTTGGCGACGATCGACCAGATATAATTGCTGATCTACGTCGTAATCTCCTGTATCGTGCCACACGCCATCGCGCATCTCGACAGGTAGCATCATATCCACATAGCGTTGCTTATTGGGCGAATAGGACATTTGCACCAACGACGAAGAATCATCCGCCGGGTCGAACTCCCAGTAATAGGGATCTTCCGCCGGGTCGTGTGGGCAGGTGAAACAAGCGTCTTCTATCACACCCGCCTGTCGTGCCTGCGAAAGGTCGATATTGTAAAAATCGAGCCACTTTTGAATAACGGGTTGAATATATGCCTCCTCCTGTTCGGTTATCGGATTTTCAGTACGCTGCTCATAGAACAGTTGCCGTGCCCGCTCACACTCATCTTCCCGACGAATAGAGTCGCGGACGGCCCGGACTCTCTGTTCTTCCTGCCGAGCGGCTTTTTTGTCGATTGAGCGCGGCAGGTCGTACCAATCGAATTTAGTCCAATACACCCGATTTTCTTCGTTTGAAAAGCCGATATCATGTCGCCAAGACTCCCAAACGCCGATATTCGCAGTATACAGTACTTTTTGCCGTTGCTCGTCATAGATGAACAGTTTGTATTCGTCGTCATAGAAAGGCAACAACTTTCGGTTAATATAGCTATAGTTATATTCTTCCGTATAGTACGAATATTGCTTGTCACCGCTATATGTTTTTTTTCCGGGACTGTGGGATTGAAACAACCAGATTACCCAAACCAATAACGGCAGGACAATAACCCCCATAACCAACCACCGTTTTTTGATCGCCGGATATCTCTTCTTGAGCCAAACGCCCAAAAGCGGCAACAACAATAACAAAAACCAAGCAAGCAGTGGAACACAAAAAATGTATTCGAGAGTATCCTGCCCGATAAACATCATTTCATCGGTACAAACACGCAATGGGCTTGCCATGTCGGCCTCAAACGTATCCTCGCGAACAAAGTTTGCTCCGAACGGATTAAGTTTGAACATGAGGTTTACTGTCGGACCACCTTCCTGTTCGCGATAAGTGTGGATAGCTAAGAAAGATTTGGCCAACAGGCACGATCCACAAACGACAAGTGCCCCAATAAGCACTATTTTCAGAAATCTGTTTTTCAGCATTTCTTGATATTCAGTCATTTATTTTCTCAACAAATTTAACAAATAATTGGACACAGCCATAATTACCTTTTAAACCTTTTGTTTTTACCCACTTCTGGCTTTATCGGGGACTTGATATGCGGCCTTATCACTTGCTTAACTTCCTGATATCTCTGCTTGAACCAGTTGAGGATATTTTGACTGTTGAGGGAAAGCTGGAACTGTCGGGGTCTTCCTCTATTTTCAGTTGTATGCTTTTCGCCTCAAAGTACTGTTTGTGTTCCGAGGAGTAGAATTTAGTCGATTCGCCTGTCAGAGTTTTGCCGAATAACAGCGTATGAATGGTGTCAAACGTTAATCCGACCTGCTCGCATAACTCTGTAACCCGCATCTACTCTTTCATCATCGGGAAATACTTGTGTATGGCGTTCAGTTCTTCCTGCGCCTTTCTTTTATCTTCCGTACGCAGACACACACATAATCCACTTATTCACACTCAAATTATCCCGCTTTGCATAATTCCGCTTTTTGGTGAGGTTTTTATTTTATTATCATCACAAGCAATTCGTCATCTTTGAGATTATCATAGTGGTTTTTTGCTATTTCCTTTTGTTTTGCAGGCAGGGAATTGAATTCATCATCTTCGAATCTCCACCTCATGTCTTTTTTGGTGAAAGTGGCATACAGAAGATTTTTACCTGTCTTCAAGTTACCCCTTGTAACCGGGATGCAATCAGCCAATGCACTATTTTGATCAATATATACAAATATTCCTTCCTGTTTATCAGAATACATCTTCTTTTGTTTCTTATCGTAATAAGTGCGGAAATAGTCTTTCGCCCGTCCATCCATATATCTTGCATAATGGAATAAGATGAAATGGTCGGATTCCATCCAGTGTTGAGGTACCAGCTTATTATCGCTTCCTCTATACACAGCCGTAGGTATATCTACTCTGTCGTGCCCCAGATTGATAATATAAGCCGGTAGTAATTCTTTTCCGGATATAACCCGGAATATAGTATCATTATACCCCTGGCGGATGGTAAGCATATCGTTGTAATAATAGATATCTCCCATAGATTCTGGATTACGGCCGCTTTTATGTTCATCGGAAAGTATCTCATTATAGTTTTTAAAGTGGCATATCGTATCACCTTTAGTATTAAATGAGTATAGGAATTCAGCCTTTTCGAAATTAAAGATATAATAATAATGGTTTACATATTCATTTGCATTGATTATGTGAGACGTATGGGGGCGATCCAGGCTGTATCTTCTACTGGCATATACCTGTCTTGTGTCCAGATTGAGCCAGTTGATTCTGGCATCGTTTTCACGCATAGTCATATATATGGCACTGCTTCCCGAAATAGTGATATCGCGTAAATTGACACTCTGGCGATAAGAGAGCTTTGCAATACCATCACTTCTGTATGTTGGTTTATCTCTATTTTTTATCTGGTAGAGAAAATTTCCCTGTCTGTCATAACAATAAATAGCCGGATAATTCGTGTTTCCACTCGCTAATATATATTTATCTGTTATTCCTAATACCTTCATTACTTGGTCATCAATGGTTTTTCCTTCCTTTGATAATCCGGGTTTTAAAGTGATATACTCTACAGATGAATAATAATTCGCAGGATTGAATTCTTTTTGCTCCGGTCTTTTTGATAGATCTAATATTATCGGGGGATTGGACGGATTAACATTCCGTTTTTCTTTATATTTTATTCCCCGTTGGGGAATCGTCGTATCGAGTGGAGCCTCCAGTCTTTTAACACCGGAAGCGATGGAGTCTGTATTATCAGGTTCTGTTGTCAGTCCTTTTGTCTTTGGCTGATTACAACATAGGATGGATAACGTCAGTAAGACTGATATATATAAAGGTTTCATAATGTAATTATTTAAAAAAAAGCGATTTATAGAAAAAAAAAGATAAATAAAGACTGATTATATTAGTTATAATCAGTCTTTTATATGTATTTGTAGCTATTTTGTATCTTTCTCAGTGGTAGTCTTTTTATTCGATCCGGAACCGACAACGACTACCTCTTCTATTTCAACTTCGTCTTTTATAATGACTTTTGTGTCATTTTTTTTCATCGGTGGCGGTGGTGGCGGAGTAGCTTTTTTCTCTGCTGCCTTCTTACCTTCTACGTCTTCTACTACTGTTACTTTGTCATTTCTCTCCGATACTTTCTTTTTAGGTAATGGAGGTGGAGGCGGTGGGCTGGTTTTTCGTGTTGCTTTCTTGCCTTCTATGTCTTCCACTACTATCACTTCATTATTTTTCTCCGATACTTTCTTTTTAGATAATGGTGGCGGAGGCGGCGGAGTTGATTTTTTCTTTACTTGGGGAGGAGTAAATTTTACTGTCCTCTTGGATGTCGTATCAGATTTGGCATTATCTTTCTTTACTTGTGGAGGCGTGAATTTTACCGTCCTTTGGGGCACAACTGTATCAGGTTTGATAACAGGCGGGGTGAATTTTATAACTTCTTTCTTTGGAATTTTCGCTTTTGGCAAAATAGTTGTACTTTCGTACTTGACCAATGAACCCAATGGTTCATTCACTTCGGGGCGGGCAAAGGCAAACGCTGTAAGTGTTGCCAACGGGAGCATCAATAGTAGCTTCAACCGTGCCCATCTGTTTGATCTGACTTTTAACATCATAGTAATTCGTTTTTTAATTTTACTGTGATTGAAGCTGTTGGCTAGAGTGTAGGAGCTTGCGCCAACGGCTTTTTTCACTAACAATAATTGATATTTGGTGGCGTCGACGCCTGATTTCAATACGCTTATATCCGCCTGGTATTCGTGTACATCTTTCAATTCCCTTTTCAATAGCCATACTGCAGGATTAAACCACTGGAACAACACGACCAGTTCCATCATGATAATATCAACAGAGTGGTAATGCCTTGCATGAGCCATCTCGTGTGTGATGATTTCGTCAGGATTGTTTTTATAATCCGATTCCGATAGGACTATGTATTTGCCCCAGCTGAAAGGAATTATATCTTCCGGAACTAACACCAGGGTGTAATTCATATGAGATTGTTTCCGGCCTCTCCTTATTACATTCGCCATTGAATAAACAGACCGGGAAACGATTATCAGATTCACTGCCAGTCCTATAATGTAAATGCTGAATATAATTGTTCCAACAGGCAGATTTTCTGAGCTATCGGTTTCAGATTCTATATATCGGATTTCCTGATATGCATTATATGGAGTATCCGCATTTGTATCGATTGTATGGAGCGGATATGCGGATGTTTCCGGTTCACCCAAAGCTTTTTCCAGCATGGCTATTGGCATACGGGCTAGTTGAGTGTCATCTGTTTTAATCCTGATTTCAGTAAGCGATAGAAACAGGCACATAACAGCACCAATTAAGATGACAAGACGGTTGAACCGAAAGAATGTTTCTTTTGACAATAACGCTTTGATACAGATATAAAATACTGTAAAACATATAGCTGATTTAAATAGGTATATTAGAAAGTCTTCCATATTACTAATCATTATATCTGTATCAAAGCAAATCTTTATATATTACCTTAATGCCTTTTTTTCAAAATCTATTATCGATGCGGGGTCAATGGCTTCCCCTCCTTTCTTTATTTCAAAATGCAAATGCTCTCCAGTCGATCTGCCCGTATTGCCAATAATTCCTATCGGTTGTCCGGCTTTCACCACATCCCCTTCTTTTACCAGATTAACAGAGTTGTGTGCATAGAGGGTTTCCAAATCATTATCATGTTTGATTATTATATAGTTCCCATAAGTCCTTCGTGCAAGATCGGATTTTGAAATAGTACCACTAAAAACGGCATAGATAGTATCTTTTCCATAGCCTACCATATCATAACCCGGATGCAATCTTGTGCTATCTTTTCCCCTGACACCATATTTGGCTGCAATCCTTTTATATGTTTTCAAAGGAAGGCTAAACTTGGGATCATCTTTTGTATCGAACCTGAATGACAATTCTGCCATACTATTATCTTCTATCCGGGGATTTGCAAAAGCATACATCGTCAATAGTCCGACTGGTAGTAATAATAGGACTTTTAATCGCGTCCACTTGCTTGATTTTTCTCTTAACATCATAGTAATTCGTTTTTTAATTTTAATGTGATTGAAACTACTGGCCAGAGTGTAGGAGCTTGCGCCAACGGCTTTTTTCACTAACAATAATTGATATATGGTTGCATCGATGCCTGATTGTAATACACTTTTATCTGCCTGATATTCGTGTATGGTTTTTAGTTCTCTTTTCAGTAACCATATAGAAGGATTGAACCATTGTATAGAAAGGATCAATTCCACAAACAGCAGGTCTATAAAATGTTTATGATTGATATGCGCTTTCTCGTGTGATATTATTTCTTCCTTATTGGCTATATAATCACTCCGGGAAATCACAATATAATTTTTCCATGTAAATGGATTGATATTTTTATCGGTTAACACCAACCGATATGAGTCATGATCAACTTTTTGTCCTTCTTTTATTAGTTTTAGCATTCGTCCGGTGGATAATAACAGCCATATAAGGTTAATCATTGCGCCGGCTATGTAAATAACGAAAAATATATTGACTAAATTGAAATTCCGATCTATATATATTGTCCCGGTATTGTTCGTTATATTACCAGCTTCTTCGATATTTAAAGGAGTTCCTGTTAAAATCGGAGCTGCCGGGGTTAGAACTTTTTCTATTGCATATAAAGGTTCTTGTAGAGGCGAACTTTTATCAAACTCTATTTTAATTAATGGAAGTATCATGCATACAGCAAGTCCGGTAACGATTACTTTTCTGTTTAGGCTAAAGAAGGTTTCTTTCATCATAAAAGCCTTAATAAACAGATAAAATACCGAAAGGCATATAGCTGACTTGAGTATATATAATAGAAAGTTTTCCATATCGAATCAACAGTTTATTTCTTTTCCTGACTTTTTATCTGCCTGATAAGGTCTTGCAGTTCATCTAACGATAGCTTTTCTTCCTCTATCAATGTAGATACGACACGCGTATACGAGTTGGCAAAATACTTGTCCACCACATTATTAAGAGATGATTTACTGTATTCATCTTCCGATATTAATGCATAGTACTGATATGTATTGCCATATTGCTTGAAACCGATATATCCCTTTTCTTCCAATGTGCGTACTATTGTCGACAATGTATTGTAATGAGGCTTCGGTTCTTCCTGTAGATCAAGAAGGTCTCGCACAAACATAGGCCCTTGTTGCCAAAAGTATTTTAATATTTCTTCTTCTTTTTGCGTCAGCTTTTTCATCCTCTATTCAATTAGTGATATACAAACATAACTATAAGTAATCGTAGACAAACTATAAATTGTAGTTAAAATAAATTTGTTAACCGTTTTTAACTATTACGATAGATGTTTGTATTTTAAAGCTAATATATAATCTTATACCCAACAATTATCGTCTACAATTAGCAACTTTCATAATATTTTAATAAATTTACTGTTGATGAAATAAAGGAAGGAGGGGATTATGAAAAATCTAATATTGGTACTTTCGTTTATGATATCAGGAACTGTCTGTGCTCAGACCGTGACCACATCTGATAGTATAAAGCCTTTAGAAAAGAAAACGTTGCAAGCGAATGAGAAGCTTGACCAGTATCTGGATTTGAATACAGCACGCGAAAGTGTAAATTCATTGAAAGCAAGGGCTACAGTTTTTGACCCCGTCATAGTAGAGGATCTACCCAGTGTAAATTTGGGCTTGCCTCCGTTGGATGTCTATCTAGGGCCGCCGGTAGAGAGTAACACATTTACCAGAAATCCGTTTGCCAATGATTATTCCTATTATTCGGGGATGGATTTATCCGATGATCTATGGTTTACATCTTCATCTATCCAACGCACATACCCTTTACTGGGTTCTGTCAGATCAGTAAATCTTAATCTGAATTATCAGCCAACAGAATGGCTTGTTATCTCGGGTGGGACATATGGAGCCAAATACCATCTGGGAGGAAATGCATATAATGATGTAGGTGCAAATGGCGCACTCAAATTCATTCTTCACGACAGAGTACGAGTGAATGGCTATGGGCAATATTCTGTAAACCAAAAAACAAACCACGTACAAGGCCCTATGATGGGGATGTTTCCTCAAACTTACTATGGAGGCTCACTAGAATTGAAAATAACTGAAAAATTCGGTGTAGAAGGCGGAATTATCCGTGAATTAAATCCGTTTAACGGAAAATGGGTGAACAGAACTTTTATTGCTCCTGTCTTTTATAAAAGCAGGTAGAACCCGGATAAAAGAAATCTAATCTTACATATCATTAGTAATAACTTGTTGCTATTTTACTATCTCTTTTTTTAGAGTAAGGACGTTGTATTAAGGTGAGGAAGAGGACTTTCTCATCATTATTTCATAAAACTTTTTTCTATTATAACTTACTGTAATTGATGAAGATAAAATTATTCTGATAAATTAAAAATCATTTTTTATAAAAACACTGTCAAAATGCACATTAAACACTATCTTGCCGTTATATTTAATATTTACATTGTAATACAATTAACTTAACTATGCGGTCATGAAAGTAGATAACATTTTATCAGCTTTAGAAGCAAAGCATCCGGGCGAGCATGAATATTTGCAAGCAGTAAGAGAAGTGCTAACCTCGATTGAAGATGTGTACAACCAGCATCCTGAATTTGAAAAACACCGGATAATAGAACGGTTGGTAGAACCCGACAGGATATTTACATTCAGGGTAACATGGGTTGACGACAAAGGAAATATACAGGTAAATTTGGGTTACAGAGTGCAATTTAACAATGCCATAGGCCCATATAAAGGAGGACTAAGATTCCATTCATCGGTGAGCTTGTCTACTCTCAAATTTTTGGGTTTTGAGCAAACATTTAAGAATGCACTTACTACATTACCTATGGGAGGCGGAAAAGGTGGTTCCGACTTTAGTCCCAGAGGAAAATCCAGTACTGAGGTTATGCGTTTCTGCCAGGCATTTATGTTAGAGCTCTGGCGCAATATAGGGCCCGATACGGATGTTCCGGCAGGAGATGTAGGAGTTGGTGCCCGCGAAGTTGGTTATCTGTATGGAATGTATAAAAAACTAGCCCGGGAAAACACAGGTACTTTTACCGGGAAAGGACTGGAATATGGAGGCTCGCTTGTTCGTCCTGAGGCAACAGGTTATGGCGCATTATATTTCGTGGAAGAAATGTTCAAAGTGAGAGGGACAGATCTGAAAGGTAAGACCGTAGCTATATCCGGTTTCGGTAATGTGGCGTGGGGAGCTGCTTTAAAAGCAACCGAACTGGGAGCTAAAGTAGTGACTATATCAGGGCCGGATGGTTATATATTCGATCCGGATGGTATCAGCGGAGAAAAGATAGATTATATGCTCGAACTACGAGGATCGGGAGAAGATATTGTTGCTCCGTATGCTGAGAAATATCCAAATGCGATTTTCCACAGAGGGAAGAAACCTTGGATGGAAAAGGTTGATATAGCTCTGCCATGTGCCATACAAAATGAAATGAATAAAGAAGATGCAGACCGATTGATAGAAAATGGAGTGATATGCGTAGCTGAGGTGTCGAATATGGGATGTACCACTGATGCTACAGATGCCTTTGTAGAAAAACAGATTCTATATGCGCCGGGCAAAGCTGTGAATGCGGGAGGTGTTGCAACATCAGGACTGGAGATGAGTCAGAATGCCATGCATATTCAGTGGAGTGCCGAAGAAGTAGATCAGCGTCTACATAGTATTATGTGCAGTATTCATGAACAATGCATTAGATTTGGCAAAGAGAAAGATGGGTACATAAATTATGTAAAAGGTGCCAATGTTGCCGGTTTTATGAAAGTAGCCAGAGCAATGATTGCCCAAGGGGTTATTTAATCTGATAATATTCGTGATTGGAAAGTCTTCACCAGATTTTGGTGAAGACTTTTTCTTTGTAAAAATAGATTTGTTTCAATAAAAACATTAACTTTGAATTTCAAAGAACTTTTAAATAATAACAAAATGAAATCACTTACAACAACTCAGCAAGCAGACCAATTATTACTAAAGATTAGATTACTAACAGTATTCTACATTTTTTCTCTTTTCTTTTGGGGTATTACAGCTTTTCCATTAGAAACTGAAATAAGGATTTTGAGCAAGATACTCGATATTTCATTCGAGGCTCCGGCTGAATATTACGATGGCATAAAACGTTGGATTGCCACAGTAGCAAACGGGCTTATCGATACCAATCAGCATTATCCGTTTCTGGCCTACGGTTTTGACTGGCTGGCCTTCTCTCATCTGGTTATTGCAGTTGCATTTATCGGCTTATATATAAAACCTGTAAGGAACAAGTGGATTGTCTATTTTGGAATGATAGCCTGCATTGGGGTTGTTCCGTTGGCTTTAATTTGTGGTGGTATAAGAGGAATTCCTCTGGCATGGAGGCTTATTGACTGCTCGTTCTGTGTATTTGGGATGATACCACTTATTTTACTCCATCATTATATCAAAAAACTGGAAGTGCTCATAGAATATCCAACCCTCAAATATTAAAAGTTCTAAATTCCGGGCAAAAACTTACACTTTTGTGTAACGATCTCTTTGTGTATACGTCATATTAAATGTAAACACACTACTATTTAAGAAAACACTACGACTTAAGGGATGCCTGTCCGTGAGGATAGGTGTTTCTTATTTTTAGCCTCCGGTTATGAAATACAGCCTTTTTTTATATCTTTGTAATACGTTACAATATTTCTTTAATCTACAAGGATAAATAAAAACTTTACTTTTCATATCTCCCTATAACCAGAACTTAAAATTATATGAAATTTTATACTCTTAGCATCATTACTGCTTTTTTATTTATATTTCTATTCTTACCATCCTGCTTATTCGATAAAGAAATAAAACAGGATAAACAAATTGCTGTATTCAAATATAAATTGATAAAAGTACAAGATAGTCTGGATAATCATATCAGCAGAGTAAATGCTTATAAAACAATAATCGAAGAGATCGATAATGATGAATACCTTATAACACCCCGTAAAAAGAATAATTTGCTGATTGAGGGTAATAACTATTTAAGCAATGAATACCTGAAAGAAAAGAATTATGATAAGGCAATTCATTACTCGAATATTATTATCAATACAGACCCTGCATATCCAAAAGGTTATTATACCAGAGGATGTATATATCAGGTAATGGAAGAGGATAGTTTAGCTTTGGTAGATTATAATACAGCAATCGACCTGTATCAGGATTATGCAGAGGCTTATTACAACAGGGGAATCATCTACGAAGAGCAGGGGAAATATGATAAAGCTCTGGCGGATTATAATAGAGTCATTAAATTCAGTCCACCGTTTCTGGCCAATGTTTATAACAATAGAGGAAATGTATATTTGGCTAAAGACGATAAAGAAAAGGCAATCGGTGATTATACAAAAACTATTACCATTGACAGCACCAATACTATGGCTTATTGTAATAGAGCATTAGTATATATACAACAGAAAGAATATGATAAGGCACTGGCCGATTGCAACAAAGTTATCTTGTTGGATACTTTAAATGTAAATGCATACAGCAAGCGCGCCTCTATCTATGAATTAACAAAAGATTATCCGGAAGCAATTGATGATTATGTCAGAATAATGAAATTGGATTCCTTTGATAAATTCGGTATGCTCGAAATGTCGAAACAGGCAATACAACGCCTAAAACCATTAGTGGCTCCTGTAAAGAAAACTGATTAATAGATTCTCAGATAATGATATTAAAAAAATAAAGAGCTGCAATTTGATTGCAGCTCTTTATTTTATCAGGACAATACTTTATATTATTTCTTTACAGCAAATTTAAAGATTGTTTCGCTTTGGTATTTTTCTCCCGGGCGAAGATTAGCTGAAGGCCAGTCTTTCTTATTCGGAGTATCAGGATATTTCTGAGTCTCAAGACAAACGGCAGTACGGAATCCGTTCTTAACACCTCTTTTACCTGTGTCTTTTCCATCCATGAAGTTTCCTGCATAGAACTGAATCCCAGGCTCAGTAGTGAAAACTTCAAGAACAATGCCTGATTTAGGCGATTCCAGAATTGCAGCAACTTTGTTAAGATCACCACCTGTATTTAATACCCAGTTGTGGTCATATCCTTTTCCGTTTTTCAACTGAGCGAAATCGAAATTATCAATTCTTTTGCCGATAGCGATTGGTGTGCGGAAGTCCATATCAGTTCCTTCCACAGTAAGGATTTCACCTGTAGTCATAAATGTAGAATCAACAGGAGTAAATTGGTCTGCATTTATTAGTAACAACCAGTCCGAATTTTTTACATTAGCATCACCATCCATATTGAAGTATGAGTGATTTGTCAGATTAACAACAGTTGGCTTATCTGTTTCAGCTTCATATTTCAGATGAAGGGCATTGTCATCGCCAAGGATGTAAGTAACTTTACATTGCAGATTTCCGGGGAATCCTTCTTCACCATCTTTTGACAGATAGGTTAGTTCAAGTATATTGTCGTCTATTTGATTGGCATCCCAAACTGCAGTGTGGAACCCGTTATTGCCACCATGCAGTGTATGTCCGAAGTTATTCTTAGGAAGATCGTATTTTGTACCATCAATTTCGAAAGTACCCTGACCAATTCTGTTACCATAGCGACCAATGAGCGCACCATAGTTATTTCCTTCTACACTGATATAGTCCTGTATAGAATCGAACCCGATAACAACATCCCTGAATTTTCCGTCTTTATCAGGAACCATAATAGAAACTATGCGCCCACCCAGATTCGAGATGGCTACTTCCATCCCTGCAGGATTGGTCAATACGTAAAGGTCTGTTTTTTTACCTTTATATTCCGTCTCAAAATTTAAAAAGTCAAGTCCCGATTGGGTAACTTTCTTTACCGGCTTGTCATTACATCCGATGAGGACAAGGCATGCAGCCAATGCCGCGATAAATGATTTCTTCATAACAATATTTATTTTAATGGATTTTCTAATACACCTTCTTTAGTCATTACCACAGGTTTGATATGACCATTTTCGTCAAAGAACATTTCTTCGATACAGGTCTCGCGCCAATCACGCGCTGTTTCGTTTGCAGGACGACGGTGATAAACGATATAATATTTATCTGATTTAGGTTCATGAATCACTGAGTGATGGCCTGCACCGTTGGCTATAGAGTCTCGTTCTAAAATTGTGCTTACCCTCTCAAACGGTCCCAGAGGATTGTCGGCAATGGCATATGCCACTTTATAGTCAGGACCTGTCCATCCGCCTTCAGACCACATGAAGTAATATTTACCATCTTTGATGAACATAAACGGCCCTTCTACATAATTTTTCGGAGTTACTTCTTTAAAGGTTGTTCCATCTTCGAAAGGAATAAATCCGGTAAAATCATCATTGAGCTTAGCTACATTACAATGTCTCCAACCTCCATAATATATATAATGAGATCCGTCTTTATCTTTAAATACAAATTGATCGATAGGTTGTGCGCCATTATATATCTTATCAATAAGGGGTTTACCTAAATGATCTTTGTATGGCCCTTCCGGCTTATCTGCAACTCCCACGCCGATACCGCCGTAGTCATTGTTGTTCTGAATATCATTCCCTCCGAAAAACAAATAATACTTTTTGTCTTTCTTGATAACTGCCGGAGCCCACATGGCGCGCCATATCCATTTCACTTCCGATGTATCTATTATGCGCTCGTGCTTTGTCCAATCCACCAGGTTAGGGGATGAAAATGCATCGAGGAACACCTGTTCTTCGTATGCCGCCGAATAAGTAGGGAATATCCAATACTTGTCATCAAAGATCATTCCTTCGGGATCAGCGTACCAACCTTCAAAAGCCGGATTGCCCGACATTCTTTTTGTTTCCTCCTTTTTGCTAACGCAAGCTTGCAGCCCTATAAGGCCAATCGCAATAATAATTAGATAAAGTTTTTTCATTGGTTAATTCTTTTTTCTTTTAGGGTGCATAAAATTAGGAATTATTTTAATTAAAATGTTCGTTTTTAGAATATTTTGATTTTTATATTTTAAAGATTATCTTTGTTGATGTGCTTTACTGAATTTGTAAACAAACGAAATGCTTACAGGTTTATAACATTTATAACAAATAATCTTAACTGACAGTGAAATCATTATATACATTTGACGAAGTTCTGGATATCGTTAATTCCAATATTGAAAAAATAAAATTTGATACAGAACCACAGTCTTTGTTTACGCCCATTAGTTATATTTTATCTTTAGGAGGGAAGCGCGTCAGGCCTGCATTAGTGCTGATGGCTTATAATTTGTACAAAAATGATGTAAATAGAGTTATTCCGATAGCTTTGGCAATTGAAATTTTTCATAATTTTACACTGTTGCACGACGATCTGATGGATAGAGCCGATATGCGTAGGGGAAAGCCTACCGTTCATATAAAATGGAATGATAATACGGCTGTGCTATCTGGTGATGCGATGCTAATAGAAGCATATAAGGAAATCGCTAAAACTGAGTCGGAATACCTGTCAGAAGTTTTAGACTTGTTTTCTATAACAGCAACAGAAATATGTTGCGGTCAACAATATGATATGGAATTTGAGCAACGGATGGATGTGACGATTCCTGAATATATAGAAATGATAAGGCTAAAAACTGCAGTGTTGCTGGCATGCGCACTCAAAGAAGGGGCTATTGTAGCTGGATCGTCTTCGGAAGATGCATCCAACCTGTACAATTTCGGGATCAACGTCGGGCTGGGATTCCAGTTGAAAGACGATTTGCTGGATGTATATGGCGACAGTAGTAGTTTCGGGAAAAAAATCGGAGGGGATATCCTCTGCAATAAAAAGACATTCCTGCTGATAAATGCCTTAACGGAAGAATCGACAAAAGATGATCTGATAAGGTGGATGAATAAGGAAAGCATAAACGAACAGGAAAAAATAGAGGCTGTAACTAAAATATATGATAAGTTGGATCTGAAGCAAAAATCAGAGAATCTTATTAGTGAATATTACAAAAAGGCTATAGCCTATCTGGATAAAGTAGATGTTGCAAAAGAAAGAAAAAAAGAACTATACGATCTTGCTATAAACTTGATGTATCGGACATCATAATAAAATTTTGCTAATATGCCATATCGCCGTTTACCTAACACTGATAATGCGCGGATAAGAGCACTGAAAATTGCAATTGAGAAAAATAACACTCTGTTTGGGCAGGATGTTATACAACTTGACATTCGCAAACTTGAAACTTTGTTACGAAATTTTGAAAACGCACAAGTACGCTATCGAACAAGCCTGGAAAGGCAAGCCTCTGCAAACAAAAAATTTCAAAAACTAGTTAAAAGCGCACGCCTGTACATTTCTCATTTCATTCAGGTGCTTAATTTTTGCGTTATTCGTAGTGAAATAAAAAAGGAGCACAAACAATTATATAATCTGGAAGCCGATGATTATACAGTTCCTGATCTGATTAGTAATGACTCTATCCTATATTGGGGAGAAAATCTGATCAAAGGAGAACAGTTACGTTTGTCACAAGGTGGAGCTCCTATATATAACCCGGCAATAGCAAGGGTAAATGTTGCATTCTCACAATTCAAAGATGCGTATTTTGCACAGAAGACACATCAAAATACTACAAACCGGGAATTGGAGACTTTGAGTAACCAACGTGACGATATAGACTATGTATTGGCAACCCTATGGAATCAGATTGAAACCGCATTTGCCAATCTGCCTAATAAAGAGAGGATTGAGCGCTGTAAAGAATACGGTATCGTATATTATCTAAGGCGCGAAGAAAAAGAAAAGTTGGAGAAGGAAGGTGAGAATAATTGATACACATTCCCATATCTATGCCGAAGAGTTTGATGATGATATCGATGATGTCATACTGAGAGCAAAGGAGGCGGGGGTAGAGAAAGTATTATTACCGAATGTCGATGTATCATCCCTTAATGGGCTAGATGCTATATGCAAGCGATATCCGGACTATTGTATTCCCATGATGGGATTGCATCCTACCAGCGTGGGAGACGACTGGCAGAGCCAATTGGATATAATAAAAAATCAATTATCCCAACAAACATATATCGCTATCGGAGAGATAGGAATTGATCTGTACTGGGACAAAACCTACGAAAAAGAACAAAAAACGGTATTTGAAGAGCAATTACGCTGGAGTATAGAATATAATCTTCCTGTAGCGATTCACTCCAGAGATGCTATCCAGGATTGTATTTCTTGCATAAAGAATGTAGGAGCAAAGAATCTGAGGGGAGTTTTTCATAGTTTTGGAGGTATTAAGGACGAGCTAAATGCAATACTATCCTTAAAGAATTTCATGTTAGGAATTAATGGAGTTGTTACATTTAAAAATTCAACTCTTTCTGAGGTTTTGAAGTATACGGATATATCAAATATTATCATAGAAACAGATGCCCCTTATCTGGCTCCGGTTCCTTACAGGGGCAAACGGAATGAACCCTCATACACACTGAAAGTGGTAGAAAAGCTTGCCGAAATTTATAATACAGATAGTGAGAAGATTGGAGAAATAACGACCGAAAATGCAAAAAAACTATTCCGGATAGGCTAATATTATCATATTTTCGGCATAATCCTTTGATTTCTAAAAAATTAATTGTTTATTTGCGAAGATAAACATTTTGTAGTTACTTATTTCCCGAGGTATGAATAAGACTTCACTACTTATCCTTGCACTTTCTTTTGTAATTGCAACACAGCTTTTAGCTCAAGAATATACTATAAACAATAATATAGGAAGAGATGATATATCATCTTTAAAAGAGACGGCATTTAACCATAATCCGGTAAAAGATATATCCCTATCATCCGCTTCTATACACCCTACTCCGCCAAAATCAAGCTTCTTTGCAGGAGAAGTAAATGATTTTAACAAATGGAGTTCATGGCATGATATCACGGACAAAACACATGCAAGCTTTGTACCTATGTGGAGAATAAAACCCCATGAAAGATACATGGTGCAGGTGGTAAATAAAAAGAATGCGCCTATAGTGAATGCCGTAGTAAAACTTGTAAACAAAAAGGAAGATGTGGTATGGGAAGCCAAGACTGATAATACCGGAAAGGCGGAGTTGTGGGCAAATCTGTTCAATGGAGAAGAAACGGAAGAAAGCTATAAAATAGAATGCGATTATAACGGAACAATAGATGTAATAAAGAAAGCTCAACCTTTTGAAAATAAAATTAACAAGATAAAAATAGATGCCACTAACAGTGGTAGTCACCTTGTCGATATCATGTTTCTTATCGATGCGACTGCATCTATGAAAGATAAGGTCGATTATCTGCAAAATACATTACCTGCTACCATAGAAAAAATAAAGAAACAACAACCTGCATTGGACATCAATCTGGGTTGTGTATTTTATCGTGATAAAAAAGACGAGTATCTTACCCGCGTGTTACCATTGAATCCAGATATTGAATTAAATATCAACTTTATAAAAAAACAACGTGCCGGCGGCGGAAGTTATATGCACAAAGCTTTGGACATGGCATTGCTTGATGCTATTGATAATGGCGGATGGCATGACGATGCTTTAGCCCGGATAGCATTTATCTTTCTGGATGCGCCATGCAGCACAACACCAGTAAGTATTAAGATTGTACATCAGCAAATAATCCTGGCAGCCGAGCAGGGAATAAAGTTGGTACCCATCGTTTGCTCAGAAATGGAACAGGATGGGGAGTACCTGATGCGGGCAATGTCACTGGCAACAAATGGCACAAATTTGTTTTTAACAAATGAGAATGAAACAGACAGTGATATTACAAATACCGGGCATGCAAAAATGCTGGATGATATGATCATTCATATTATCAGGCAATATACAGCAACTCAATAAAGGTACATATTTATAAATTTGTCACGTTTAGTATCTCTCAAATATCTAATATAAGTAAGGAGGAAGTTAGCCTTAAAATGTTTAAATCATTACTATGATGAAAAGATATTTCTATATTGTTTCCTTTCTGATATTGTTATTCATCTTATCATGTAAAAATAGTCAACGTGTAGTAGTCTCCATTCCTTCAAATCCGGAGTATGAACAATTTCTGGCAGACTCGATATTGCAATACGGACTTGACCATGAAGCTCTATATACTTTACTGGCAGATATAAAACCTATAAGTTCTCTTGTTTACTTTCCAATTCCTTCGGTTAGCGATGCTACTATTAATAAAGTTATGACTCAGGGAGTCAATCCAGGACAGGATAAAAGATTAGATAAATTATATTCCGTTCGGCAAGCTATTAATCAATTGAACATTCCTGACATAAAATTTGTCATAATTCCTTCAAGTGGTGCTTACAATGATACTCGTTTATACATATTGATGTGGTCAGGGTAAGTGTATTAGACAGTCTGTTGAGAGTAAAAAAATCTTTCTTTAGTAAGCTTGGACTCTCTCCGGGTACGGATCCGCAAAAAGTTGTAGCTACCATAGAGAATAGCAGCAAACATGAAAGAAGCCGTGGATATGGTTACCTGTTCGGTTATCCTGATTATGCTGTTAATTTCTTTATCAGTGCCGATCTTATCGAGGAAAAAACGAATGAAATAGAACCGAGAGATTTTTTTGCCATACCTGTCTATACCGGGAAAGAAGGTCATTTTACTTATGCTTATCCCAAAGGGCATAGGCCGACAGCTGATATCGATTCGGTTATCTATTATCGGTCAGAAAAAATCTTGGATAACTACAGAAAAATCAGGAAAGATTACACAAATCCGGATGGTACTATCAAGGCTCGCCAACTGCTTATAGAGTATCGGGACGCTAAATAATCATTATATAATCCCTTCTTTAATCTGATAGATATTTTCTATATCATATAGACATAATATTGGCATAATCTTTGTCATTTAATTTAAGATTTAAAACAATCCAAGGGATTTGGATGTTTTAGATTAAAGTTCAATAATCATGTTTAAAGAAAGGACATAAAAAATGAAAACAGTATTGTATCGCGCATCTTCAAGAGGTCATGCCTATCATGGCTGGTTAGATACATATCATACTTTTAGTTTTGCTAATTACTATAATCCTGAACGGATTAACTTTGGTGCATTGAGGGTGGTGAATGATGATATAGTGGAGGCTGGAGAAGGTTTTGGCACGCATCCGCATGATAACATGGAAATTGTATCTATACCTTTATATGGCGATCTGGAACACAAAGACAGTATGGGACATACCGAAGTGATCAAAGCCGGAGAGATACAAGTGATGAGCGCGGGTTCAGGTATTACGCATAGCGAATATAATTCGAGTTCGGAAAATCCGGTAAATCTCTTCCAGATATGGGTTTTCCCGAACAAGAGAAATGTAGTGCCGCGCTACGATCAGAGAGCATTTGATTTTATACACAACAAGAATAAACTGGTGCAGATCGTCGGGCCTAAGGATGATAAAGAAAATACAGGCTTATGGTTGCATCAGGATGTATGGTTCAATATAGGAACATTCGATAAAGGCTCTGAAATAGATTACAAGGTAAAGGAAAGTGGCAATGGAGTATTTGCGATGGTAATAGATGGAGAATTTACTGTTGGCGGTCAGAAGCTGCATCACAGAGATGCTGTTGGTGTTTCGGAGATTAATGATCTGAAAATAACTGCTGATACGGAGAATGCCCGTATATTACTGATCGATGTACCGATGATATTTTAAGTAAGTGATGGAGACAACTTTTTAGACTGATTCAACTTGAATGAAAGAAAGCCGTAATTACTAAATTACGGCTTTTATATTTTACTCATTCTGAAATTATCATTTAGCCTTTTTACTTTACTTTCTACTGTTATGGCATCATGGCAATATATGAGAGTATAATGACTTTCGGCAGCTTCGTTCAGGAAACGTTCTTTTTCCTTTAATGATGTAAGAGCGCAGATATCATATGCAGATAGCCATTCCAGTGGGATATGCGAAGCAGTAGGAATCAAGTCGCCGGGAAAGACATATTTGCCATTATTGGTATCAAGGTATATTACTAACTGACCTTCGGTGTGGCCATCAAAGAGGCGGATTTCCAAGCCATCAAACAGGGCGGTATCCTTGTCTACCAGATTCAATTGTCCTGAATTGAATACCGGCCGTATATTATCTTCCAGAATAGAATCCATCTCCAGCCTGTTGGGATTCTCTAAAGTGCCCCATTGCTTTCTGCTGAGCCAATAAGTCGCATTAGGAAAAGCCGGGATTAATTCATTATTGTCATTTATCAAAGTTGCTCCTCCACAATGGTCGAAATGGAGGTGGGTAAGGATTACATCTGTTATATCTTCAGGCTTATAGCCTAGAGTGTTTAGAGAGTCTTCTAGACTTACCAGTTTGTGAGGCTGGTAGTATGACATTTTGTCCAGATGTTTATTGCCTATTCCAGTATCTATCAGTACTTTTCTGTCACCGGATACAGCAAGAATACATCGCATGACAAGGGGGCAGAGATTGTCATCATTTGCCGGATATTTTCGTTGCCATGCACGTTTGGGAATAGCGCCAAACATAGCGCCACCATCAGCCATAATGCATCCTGTATCTATGATATTGATCTGAAACATATTGCGAAGATACAAAGAAACTGTTTACATTTATTTAAAATATTTTCCCCGTGGTTCATTTAGACAATACGGGTTTTATGTAATATTATTCTATTAATAGGAATAAGCAGTTATTTAAGTGCTCAAATAAGAATGCCGGAAATAATCAGCAAAATTGTTAGAGGCAAAAATAATCCCCACTATTTGCTATAGTAGGGATTGTTAAGAAGATTACTTATTTCTTCAGGTTCTTATATCTGACCAATGCCTCCAAGAAGTAATAGTCGGCGTATACCAGCGGCTTATCTATCTCGGTACGATGAGGGATACTACCTACACAATGCAGGATAAGGAAATCGGCATTTTCGCCTAGTGGTGCTCTGTATTCAGGCGAAGCAAGGCTATGCAGCATCTTTACAGCTGTTTCGATATAGAACTTATTATCAGTCAATTGCCCTAATTCGAATAAGGCCGAGCATGTTATGGCAGCAGCCGAAGCATCTTTCAGTCTCTCCTTAAATTCGGCAGCATAGGAACGCTTTCCGGGAACATATCCCTCCTGCCCCAGATTAAAGTCCCAGAGGGGCACATAGTCTTCTGGCAGGTTCCTTATAAAGTAATCGGCTGCTTTAGTCGCTACATCTAAGTACTTCTTATCGTTTGTTTCCCTGTAAGTCATTGTATATCCATATATTGCCCATGCCTGCCCGCGCGACCAGGTGGAGTTGTCACTAAATCCCTGTGCGGTGTTCTTACTGACTACATTAGAGCTAATTGTATCGTAGGAGATAACATGGTAAGTGCTGAAGTCGTCCCTGAAATGGTTTTTGATTGTCATATCTGCATGCTTAACCGCTATGTCGTAATACCTCTTATCTCCTGATATCTTCGATGCGTAAAACAGCATTTCAAGGTTCATCATATTGTCAATGATAACAGGGTAGTCATATACTGTGCTATCATCATTCATCGGCCTGAAATCGTTCCAAGACTTAATGACCTGCGTCTTACCACTAAACCGAGTAGAAAGGGATCCTGCACTCTCTATCAATATGTCTTTGTATTCCGGTTTCGGGGCCAGACGTTCGGCATTGCCATAACTGCAATACATCATAAAGCCGAGATCGTGATGCCCTGTAAACGTTTTAAGAGGCTCGAGGGATGCAGTCCACTTTTCAGCATCGGCTTTCCATTTGTCATCGCCTGTCAGCTCATATAGATACCAAAGCGAGCCGGGGAAGAATCCGGGTGTCCAGTCATACATATTGGTCGTTCTTAACGAACCATCGTCTTTCATCGTACGGGGATAGTTCTTTCCTGTGGGTTCGCCTACGCTAGCGAGCATCTTCTCAGTCTGGGCAGCAGCATAAGTCACATTTTCCTGAATAAACTCATTCTTTTCCTCCTGCTCCTTATCAACGCAGGCCAGTACAGAGAAGGCTATAAGCGCTAACACTGTCAATTGCTTCATTCTCATAGTATTTCTATTTATTGTTGATGATTAGTTATTTCTTTACAGACTGATGATAATCTTTATTAATGGTCTTTCCTCTCCAGGCTTTCTGTGAAGTCCACTCTTCAGGTTGGGCGGTCCAGAAATCATGATCTGCAGGTAGTCCTAAAGGCAGAAAGACAAAAGAGGTAAGATAGAGGCTACCATTATTAGTATAGGAATCGGCAATCTCCGGCTGATGTCCGGCAAAGCCTAATTGCAGAAAGCCTTCCTTTCCGAAGTTCCCCTCGACAGAGAACATCCGCTTCATCACCGATGTCAGCGCATTTCTAACTTGTCCGTTCGACATAGATTTAGGTAATCCATATTTCCATGAAGCAAATGCCAATGTATGAAAGACTCCCATCCGGTAAGTCATGGAGCGCCCAACTACAGGGAAAGTAGCCTCGGGCGATATCATCCTTTCCAGCAATTCATTATAACGCTGCATACGACGTACTGCCAGATCAAGGCTTATAATTCCTTTCATGTCCTTTTGTTCCATCACCTCGAGTATATCGATGAACATGGGATGAATCACAAAGCTATTATAATAATCCATCGAGAATTCAGGGCCATCGCCATACCAGCCGTCAGCCAGATACCATTCTTCCATCTTTCGGATAGTGATATCTAATACGAAACGGTCATAATCTTCACCCACATACAATAGGAAAGCTTCTATTGTTGCACGGAATAGTAGCCAGTTATTATAGCCCGGCCGGATCTTTCTCAGGCTCTTAAATTCTTCAATATATCTCTTTTTGGTCAAGTCATCTAAAGGAAACCATAAGGCTTCCGGTGCTCGTAGAAAACTACTGGCCAAAAATGCGGCATCTACCAGAACTTGCCCCTCTCCTTTCCATAGTAAATAGTCGGTACTTTCCGAGTCAACAGCATTAGCATAACTCTTCAAAGCCCATTCCCGCATTTGTTTCCTTTGCCTACCCTCTTCTGAATCATCGTCAGGAAGAGTCAGCCAAGGCGCAATCCCATCCATCAATCGTCCAAAAGCCTCCATATATGTCACATCTTTATTCCGGCCGTCCCATGTAGGGCTCACTTCAACTACCATATTTTTACGAAGTTCACCTTTACTCATATTCCTTAATACAGGCTCCGATATTTTATATAGTAGGTCTACCCAATATTTGCGGTCTGTAGCTTTCTCCTCTTTGACTTGTGCTATCAAGTCTGAATAAGGAAACATAAGTATAAACAAAAGAAATAGCACCTTGAATGTTAAATTTTTCATTATGTATGATTTAAGTATAAAATGGCATCTGTTTCCAGAGTGTTTTATCTGAAAGATGTAAATAGGTGAGTTTTCAAAGATACTATTTTTTGAGTGTTTTCGTACAACTTTTGAATAATTCAGTTAATATTTTTTCTATCAATCAGATATGCTTCCAAAACTGGCTTACAAACTTTTTATACTATCAAAATATAGATAAGAGTTGGGATTATAATCAAATATGCTATGGAAAAGAAGAAATTATAAAAATAGAAAAAGAATGTGTCAACATCTATATACATAGTATTTAGCTATGAAATCAGAACTAGTCATTAAAAGCATTATAAAGACTGATTATTACATATAAAAAATGATGAACAAAATTGGAATAATTACTCTTAAATATATATTTATTTAAAGTTATACAAAAAGATTATCTCAATCCAGAATATATCTATTTTCGTTATTATCGAATAATCTATCAATTCAAGTCAATTTTATAACATTGAAATAAAAATTTTAATAACTGACGTTAATGATTTAAATATTTTAATAGAAATATTATCTTATAGTAATATTTGATATTAAATATTTTTTCTATAAGATACCATTTTTATTATAAAATAATTGATCCAAAAGACTTTAAAATACATTAGACTATAAATAAGACTTTATGAGTAGTATAAAGATATAATTTGTCAAATTATTCAATCATTTATTATACAAAAAGAATATACTTATATAATACAGATAAATATTTTCAGACAGAAAATTGAGACAAAATATATAATACTGTATTTCAAGCAAATAAGAATAGGTGAAAAATACGATGTTATAAAGCGTATATTTATAGATAACAACAAATAAGAGGGCTATAGAGCATAAAAAGAGAGTAAGTTTAGCTAAAACTATACCCTCTTTTACTCCTGTCTTCAATTATATAAATAACAAAGTCAGTATCTACTCTTGATCGCTTTTAGAATTATGTCAATTCATTAATCAGTAATGGTCTCTCTATACCAATTTACCTTTCGTAGGACAAACATTACACAAGCCAGTCCTATAAATAATCCAATTGCGCCAAATAACAACGCCATATTTTCTTGTTGTAATACAACATATAAATAGATATACAAGACTGTTAAAAAGACACCCATGAGAGTAGTTTGACGCTTATCCCTGAATATAGAACTCGAATAAGCCGTTATGAGAACTATTGTAGCCAGAGATGATATCAGATATGACCAATCGAATCCAATATGCTCTGAAAAAGCTAATAACAAAGTATAGAATAAAACCAATGCAAGACTAACTAATAAATATTGCACAGGATGTATTTGCTTTTTACCGACAAATTCAATAAGGAAGAATACCAGAAATGTGAGCATAATAAACATGAGTGCATATTTAACTGCCCGTAAAGTCTTTTCATAATGATTGATTGGAAGAAGTAAGTCAGCCCCTATTTCAGACTGCTCAAGATTAGGATTTGAACCTGTCCAGAGTTGAACAAAATTCCGGTTATAATCAAAGATATCCCATTTAGAATCTATACCATTGCTTAAATCGGTATTCTCTGTTGCAACAAAATCTCCTATATATCCGACAGACTTCCATGCAGAAGTCAGATGAATACCAGTGTGCTTACCTACAGGTAAGAAATACAATCCTTCAGTTCCATTTAGAGTGAGATCAAAATCATATTTCCCTACAACGGGATTCTCCGGATCAAGGCCAATTTTCACTGACAAACCTTTATCAATAAGACTATTTTGAGGAATATTTGGACTTACTTCATACGATTTTCCATCAAGATTGATAGCAATCTTATTTTTTATACCCTGCATATTGGAGATTCCAAGCATAATGAAGCATTTGTCCCATAATACCTGAGATGATTTTATTCCCAATGACTCGACATCCGGAAATGAAAACGATCCATTGATTTTCATTTCCGCCTGATAATTAAGTATCTTCTGTATTCCTCTTACACGCTCTTCAGGCTTTATATCTCCTGTCACATTATATTCATCCGGCAAAAAATATATAACATCTTGACTGTTATTTCCTACCTTTATATACGGTATAGCCATTACCGGCCCCGTTATCTGTTGGCTCCCACCCCATTTCCATCCCATCTCTGTTTG
>JAITVH010000138.1 GCA_031285905.1 Prevotella sp. | reverse complement strand
CTTATAAAAATAAAGATAACGTCCAAATTTTCAGCAAGAAAAATGGAGAAAGTTGATGGAATAAATTTTGAGAATATGAATGATTGGGCTAACATATATATGTGTCTTTCTCTTAAATTGTTTATATTATGAAAATAAATAATGGCATTTTTACTTTTTAGTCAAACTATACTACAATTAATATGTCAACTATTAATCATTTTGCTTTCTACACTAACAATGGTACGAAAAATAGATATTACGTTATTTGTCATATATAAAGCCTTATTACCTATATTGTATGAAGTTGTAGCAAGTTTTATCTAATAGACTCAGAATTCATGAATTAGGACAAAAGTTATTTTTCTTAAATATTGATTAATGGACATTGATAATTGTTATATGATTGTCAAAGTTATTTTTTTTAATCAAAACAAACAACTTGTTTAATATTATTAACATTATTTACGAATAAGAGAAAACATATAGCTTCAAATCATAATTATTCTATAAACTCAATTTAGAACTATGAAGATATACATTACTTCCTGAAAAACACCTCATTTGATAATTTTTGTGAATTGTTTACATTTTTCCTTAATAATAAAGGAGTACACATCAAATGCCAACTCCTCATTTATACTAAAATCCATTTTAATATGAAGTAGTTGTACTTTATTAGGATTGATTTTACTATTTTTGTCATCACACTTAATTTTATGACTAAAAACGATACACAACATACTCAGGAGGACTTATTGGTTGAGGAGCAATTCAATGCCCTCATCGATGATTATCTAAAGACAAACCATAGACGGAAAGTAGAGATCATAACCAAGGCCTTCCTTTTCGCCAAAGAAGCGCACAGGGGCGCACGACGACGTTCGGGTGAACCATATATCCTGCATCCCATTTCTGTGGCGAGGATAGTTTGCGGCGAGATCGGCTTAGGATCTACATCTATCTGTTCGGCATTGCTACACGACGTAGTAGAAGATACCGAATATACAGTAGAAGACATAAAGGTGTTATTCGGCGAGAAGATTGCCCAGATTGTTGACGGACTGACCAAGATATCCAGTGGGATGTTTGGAGAGGATGTTTCCGCACAGGCAGAGAACTTCAGGAAGCTACTGCTCACCATGTCGGAAGATATCCGCGTTATCCTGGTCAAAATTGCCGATAGGCTGCATAACATGCGCACACTGGGAGCCATGGCTCCGGCCAAGCAATATAAGATTGCCGGAGAGACGATGTATATATATGCACCCCTGGCCCATCGACTAGGGCTCTTTGCCATTAAGACCGAACTGGAGGAATTGAGCTTCAGATGGGAAAATCCCGAGGAATATAATAAGATCAAATATGAACTCCAGGCTTCACACGGAGCCAGGACAAATGTCTATCAGCACTTTGCAGAACCTGTGATCGAAAAGCTGAATGAACTTGGGTTCAAGTACGAGATAAGGGCGCGTGAAAAGTCTGTATATTCCATCTGGAACAAGATGCAGACCAAAGGAGTACCTTTCAACGAGATATATGACATATTCGCAGTTCGCGTTATATTTGAGAATGAGCCGGGAATAGACGAGAAGAAGCGGTGTTGGGATATCTACTCTGTGATAACCGATATATACAAATTACGCCCCGACAGGATCAGGGACTGGGTCAGTCGCCCAAAGGCAAATGGCTATCAGGCCTTGCACCTTACCGTCATGGGGCCAGACGGTCAATGGATCGAGATACAGATCAGAAGCCGCAGAATGGACGATATAGCCGAAAAGGGATTTGCCGCACACTGGAAATACAAAGAAGGAAAAATAGAAGAGGATACCGAACTGGACAGATGGCTCAAGACCATCAAGGAAATATTGGAGAATCCGAGTCCCAATGCGATGGACTTCTTGGACACGATAAAGCTGAACCTCTATTCGCAGGAGATCTTTGTCTTCACTCCCAAAGGTGAGATCAGGACACTGGCGCAAGGCGCTACCGCGCTCGACTTTGCTTACGACCTCCACTCCGATATCGGCGACCGATGCATTGGCGCAAAGGTAAATCATAAGCTCGTGCCTCTCAGCGAGAAACTGAACAGCGGGGATCAGGTAGAGGTGCTGACATCGAAATCCCAATACCCTAAACCTGAATGGATAGGATTCGTAACCACAGCCAAAGCACGTACCAAAATAGAGTACGCCCTGAGAAAACGCAGGCGCGAAATAGCCAAAAAAGGAGAAGGCTTATTTAACAAGGCCTTTGAGGAATCCGGCGTTGAACTCACACAACCTATCGTGGACAGAATCATGGATTACTACCAGAAGCCTAACAGGGAAGAACTGTTCTATGCTGTTGGAAATAATGACATTACCCTTCCTCAGAAAATAGAGAAACTGCTGACATTAAAGAAACAGAACCCGAATACCAATGTCCTTGTCAGATACATGAAACAGGCTTTCAATGTAGTGAAAAAGTCTGATAAAGAGAAAACTACGGATCCTGTAGAATATGAACAGATAGACCCTAAGAAAACCTATATCCTCGAAGAAGACTCTTTCAAGAAGAACTTCAAGATGCTTAACTGCTGCAACCCAATACCGGGCGACAAGATCTTTGGCTATATAGCAGACGACAACTCGGTAGAGGTGCATAGCATCCATTGCCCTGTGGGACTAAAGCTGAAAGCCAGTTACGGAGACCGTATCGTTAACCTCGAATGGGGCAGTTATACCCAATTCCCTTTTATGACTACCATAACGGTTACAGGTATCGACCGAATGGGAATACTAAACGACATTACCAAGATAATCACTGCCGGTTCCCTGAATATAAAAGGAATGAATATCGACTCTAACGATGGTATATTCGATGGCCGCATTACAGTATATGTACATGACGTAAACGACTTACAAACACTTTGTTCGCGTATAGCTAAAATAAAAGGAATAAAGGCCGTCAACAGAAAATAAAGCAGAACATAACCAATTCACAGACATATAAAAACCTTATAGGCCAAAACCTTTTTTCAGTTAGAGTATCCCTTATTCCACTTTATATCTCCCCTTTTTAGCTTTACATTTTAACTAAAAAGTAACAGAAGTAACACT
>JAITVH010000112.1 GCA_031285905.1 Prevotella sp. | reverse complement strand
CCGTTTCCGGTTCCGCATATGGCAATACCAAATTCACACTCATTATTATCGATGGCATTACCCAGTTTATGACCGAAGTCAGGATAATCGACACTCTCAGTTGATGTTGCCCCATAATCAATATATCTGATTCCCTGTTCTTCGAATAAGTCTATGATATATTTCTTTAATGCAAACCCTGCGTGATCACTAGCCAGACCAACGGGTTTTTCTCCTTGTGTAAATAATATCGACATTTTATTTCAAATAATCTTTTACCTGATTGTATACATTTTCGGCTGTGAATCCGAGTTTCTCATCCAAAACTTTATATGGAGCTGAAAAACCAAAGGATTCCATTCCCCAGATTTTCCCGCTATCGCCCACCAGTCCCTGTAAGGTAACAGGCAATCCGGCTGTAAGGCCAAAAATCTTTTTACCTTTAGGTATAATACTTTCCTGATAAGCTAGTGTTTGCTTGCGGAATAATCCTTCGGAAGGAACAGATACAATCCGTGTTTTTATGCCATCTTCTTTCAGCAGTTTTGCACCATCGACCAATGTAGATACTTCAGAACCTGAAGCCAGAAGTATTACATCATAATTTTCATCCTCCTGTACTATGTACGCACCTTTTTCTGCATGTAAGGCTTCTGCATAGCGGTCTGCTTTCGCAGGCAGGTCATTGATGTTTTGTCTCGAGAATATCAATCCGGTAGGACTGTTTGTATTTTCCAATGCCATTTTCCAGGCTACTGTAGCTTCATTCATGTCGGCTGGACGGAGTACCAACATGGCATTGTTCCCATGATGGTTTTGTAATTTTTCGAGTAGACGGATCTGAGCCTCTTGCTCCACCGGTTCGTGTGTAGGGCCGTCTTCTCCTACGCGGAATGCATCATGCGTCCATATGAATTTTACAGGCAATTCCATCAGGGCAGCCAGACGGATAGCCGGCTTCATATAGTCGGAGAATACAAAGAATGTTCCACAAGCAGATACTGTACCTCCATGCAGAGTTATTCCTATACACAGGCAAGCCATTGTCAATTCAGATACTCCCGGTTGAAGAAATGCTCCTGAGAAATCTCCTTTTTTGAAAATAGTTGTTTGTTTCAGGAAACCATCAGTTTTATCCGAGTTTGATAAGTCAGCAGATGCTACTATCATATTTTCTACCTTTTTAGCCAGTATCCCTAGTACTGTTGCCGATGCAGCACGTGTTGCCTGATTAGGTTTTTGTTCTATATTTTTCCAGTCTATTGGAGGTATATATCCGTCAAACCATTTCTGCATTTTTTCGGCAAGTTCAGGATTCGCTTTTGCCCATTCTGCTTTCTCCTGGTTTCTTTTAGCAACAATATCTTTTAATTCGGCTTTACGCTTGTCATATAATTGCTGAACATCGGAAAATATTACGAACGGGTTTTCAGGATCGCCTCCCAGTCCGCTTATGGTAGCGTCAAAGCTTGCTCCTGCTGCAGTAAGAGGTTGTCCATGTGTTTCCACTTCGTTTTCGAAGCTCGATCCATCCGGCCTTTTTGCTCCTTTTCCCATCACTGTATGTCCGATTATCAGGGTAGGCTTTTCTTTTTCAAGTTTTGCTTCGGTAAGGGCGGCACGTATCTCGGTTGCATCATTTCCATCGATGCTGATTACCCGCCATCCCCAGGCCTGATATTTAGCTGCAACATCTTCGTCTGTAACATCTTTTGTCTTAGATGAAAGTTGTATTCCGTTCGAATCGTAAAACATGATCAAATTATCCAACCCAAGATGTCCGGCAGTACGGCCAGCCCCTTGGGATATCTCTTCCTGAATTCCTCCGTCAGAAATGAAAGCATATATTGTATGATTCATCCTATCGCCAAACCGGGCTTTCAGGAATTTCGCAGCAATAGCAGCACCTACAGCAAAAGTGTGTCCTTGTCCCAATGGGCCGGAAGTATTTTCTATCCCGCGATGAATATCCCTTTCAGGATGTCCTGGTGTTACGCTTTCCCATTGGCGGAACTGCTGTAAGTCATTTAATGTATATTTCCCTGTAATACATAATGTAGAATATAGCATTGCTGACATATGTCCCGGATCGAGGAAAAAACGGTCACGATTTTCCCAAAGTGGATTTTCCGGGTCATAAACTAAGAATTCCGAGAATAATACATTGATAAAATCCGCACCACCCATTGCACCTCCGGGGTGTCCCGATTTCGCTTTTTCAACCATGGAAGCCGCAAGAATACGGATGTTATCAGCCGATCTGTTTAATAGTTTTACGTCGTTCATAATTATTACTAGATGATGAAATAGAAATATATACTTTCATGCAAAAGTATGAAAAAAATCTTGCATTATCGAAGAATACAAAAGAACAAAGTAAGTTGCTGAAAGATACGTTAGTTAAGTACTATTTCACTCTGTTCTTCTATATAGTCCAAAATGAAGAACATAGAGGAGATAAGTAAAAGTTTTGCAGCTTTCATTCGATATTTTTATTGTTATTCTACATCCTGTACAACCCACATTTTAAATTCCGCCGCTTTATTTTTACTTATGTAAATACGTTCAGGAGTTTCTATATCCAATGTGATAAGTAAACGGTTATCGAACCAAATCGTGATATTGATAACGCTATCGCGAGATATGATAAATTGTTTGTTGGCGCGGCAAAAATCTACTGGATTTAATGAAGACGATATTTGTTCCAATGTTTTGGAGTAAGGATATTCTTTACCGTCCTTCATTATGATTTTTGTAACTTTATCAGTAGTATAGAAGCAGGAGATATCACTCATTTTTACCGGAAGCAATTTATCATGTATTGGGATTAACAATTTATCTTTATATCGTTGTGCGGGGGATAGTTGTGTTAACCTTGTCAGGTATTCAACAACTTCCGTCCGAGTCCATTTGTTTAGTTTTTGCAGTGCACGTTTTATTTCTTCGGATTTAATTGGTTTAAGCAAATAGTCTACGCTATTCAGTTTGAATGCTTCGATAGCATATTCATCGTATGCCGTTGTAAAAATAATCGGTGTTTCGACTTCCATTTCTTCAAAAATGGCAAAAGCCGAACCATCGGACAAATGAATATCCATAAAGATAAGGTCGGGCAATGGGTTAGAACGCAGCCATTTTACTGTTTGGTCGACACTTTCTGTATTACCGAGAATTTCTATGTCGGAATCAACCTCCCGGATTATATCTACAAGGTTTTCGTATGCAGCTGTTTCATCTTCAACTATCAATACTTTCATAATATTTTACGTTAAAGGTAAGTACACATTAAAGCTATCCCCTTTGTCTTCAATTCTGATTTGCTTATTCATCAACAGCGAAAACCGTTTATTCAAGTTCATTAGGCCTGTGCCATTTGTATCGGCAGGTTTTAATTTGGGATAGACAGGATTTGACATCACCAATTCGCTTTGCTCATTAACCCGGATTGACACGACCATTTTGTGTTCGCTGTCGATACGGTTATGTACAACCACATTTTCGATGAGAGGAAGAACGGATAGTACAGGCAGATTGCGGGACATCATTTCGCTATTCACTTCCACCTTAAACTCCAACTTGTTGGCAAAACGTACTTCCATCATATAGAAGAATGCTTTCACAAATTCCAATTCTTCTTCGAGCGTTACCAAACCTTTCCTATCACTCTGTAATATATATCGAAACACATCTGACATTTTACTTACATAATTCAGAGTGTTTTCATCATTTTTTTTTCGGATAAGAGAAGTTAGCCCATTCAATGAATTGAAGAAGAAATGGGGATTAATTTGGTTCATTAAGGCATCGTAACGGCTTTGAAGGTTTTCCATTTTCAGTTGTTCTATCTCCTGTTCCCTTTTCCTTTGAATAGTGTACATTTGATAGATATGCCCCATGAACGTACACAAGAAACAAACAACAAAGAACTGAAACAGTAATATACTTCCAAAATGGCTTGCTTTGGCATAGAATAGCACATTGATTGCGACAAAAATACCATAGCCAACTGCGGTTATGAGTGCATTATATAAAAATCGTTTTCCGAAAGATTGTATAGTGAACTTCTGTAAGTTGATCTTTATCAGAGAAAAAATTAAGATACAAAAGAAAATATATCGCACACCAAAAAATATCAAATGGTTTGTGCGGGCAGCCCCCTTTATAAATCCCAACTCCCACGGCAAGAAGGCAGTGTTTGGGTAGATTATAAAAACAGCACTGATAATGCTAACCAGTAACAGTTTCAGGGTTGTGTATTTAGTTAAAATATTCATTTCCATCTCGTTTCTGCAAAGATAAGACATTTTTCTCCACAAAGGATTATGGCAGAGGGTATCTGCCATAATCCCAAGATTGTAACTTAAAAAATATGAAAAAAGCATTATTTCCTTCTGAAAGGTTGAATTTTCAGGTAAGTTGCCGAACGCCAAAGCCATTCAAACGGCCCGTACAGGAAGTATTTCATCCAATATTTACTGATTATGACTTGCATTGTATATATTACTAATCCTAATGCAAAAACTTCTGTTCTGCCCCAATCTCCGAAGATAGAGCCAAATGCCCACATGGAAAAAATAAGGCAACCTATAACACTTTGCATTTCATAGTTGGTTAATCCCATGCGTCCATAAGGTGTCATTATATCAAGACATTTACCTATACCTTTCATTTGATAAAGAATAATGAAGCCTATAATCAAAGCACCGGAGAATAAAACTGAGCTGACATCTTTCAATGCCATTACGGTTAATAGTGTTGGTGTTATTTCCATATCAGGTCTCATAAAAAAGCCTGTCGGCTGCGGAGGAAACAAATCTATTATCCAGTTTATTGCCGTAACAGCGATAACAAACCCTGCGAATAGGATTAAATTCCTTTTCTTCCGGGTATCTACTTCTTCAAAAAAGCGTATGCGACCAACAATAAAACCCAAAATGAATAATGCCAACGTAACAAATCCGCGTCCAAACATTCCAAATTGATAATTCAACTTCATATCCATTCCTCTCGTAAGATTGTTTTTTGCAGAATTAAGGAAAGAAGGCTCTTCCATATTCATTGGAGGACGAAAAGCCGGGCGTTGTGTGTTTGCATCCTGATTTTGGACTTGTTCTGTCTTAGTCATATTTTCGTAGCCCGTTTTTATGATACGCGGGGCACCTAATAAAAGAAGAGTGGCAATAAGTATCAATATCCAACTCTTAAAGCGATAAAATAATACCAATATAATGCCAAATACAGCATATATGGACATAATATCGCCGGTATAGAAACAGTTGCCGATAAGTCCTATAATGAACAGGATAGCCATTCTCCATATAAAACGGGCACGAAAATCTGTACCTTTTTTCGCTGCTCTGTCCATTTGTATAAAGAAACTCAAACCGAACAAAAAGGCGAAGATATTTATAAACCGTCCTGAAATAACATTATCCGAAAGCCATCGGATAGCTTCGTCTAAAACCGGAAATTGTGCTTCTCTAGGCACTCCCATATTGGCGAAAGAGAATATTCCGTAATGCTGTAACATGTGTATTAGTATAACTCCTAATAGTGCAAATCCTCTTAATGCATCTACAACTGTAATTCTGTTCAACGGGGTTGATAATGATTTTTCTTGTTCCATACTTCCACTGTTTACTTTATTTTACTTCAAGCACCTGATTTCACTGATTACTATAGATGTAAAATTAGGTTAGTGTACTATTAGTAGACTCTGTTTTTTCAACAAAGCGAAAAAAACAGGGAATAAGACGAAAAAGTAAGGATGTGAATAAGCGTGGAGAAGAAATGATGTACGATAAGTATGAGGTATTGCTGCAAGGTGACAAATCAAGATTTGTAGGGCCGGGACATAATGCCTGTATTGTTCAAGATGATGAAAGCACGGACTGGATGTTGTGTTTCGAACGGCTATCCATCAAAGTCAGTCTTTGCCCCTGTATTTAACGATTAGTAACGACATACAAAAACCATGCTGATCATTTTTAGCATGGTTTGTTTATTTTGTTATAGTTGATATCTTTTATTCTATTCCACAGCTAGTCCTCCCATCGATGTTTCTTTGTAGAGGCTAGGCAGATCATGCCCGGTCTGTTTCATCGTTCTGACTACCTTATCGAAGTTGATGAGGTGTTTACCGTCCGATAACATGGCATAAGAACAGGAATCTAATGCCCGTGCCGCAGCGAAAGCGTTTCGCTCGATGCAAGGCACTTGTACAAGGCCACAAATAGGGTCGCATGTAAGTCCCAGATGATGCTCAAGCCCCATTTCGGCTGCATATTCTACTTGCTGGGGAGAGCCTCCGAAAAGCTGGCAGGCTGCCCCTGCCGCCATCGAACATGCAACGCCGATTTCTCCCTGACATCCGACTTCTGCGCCTGATACCGAAGCATTATGTTTGACAATGTTTCCGATCAATCCGGCAGTTGCCAGGGCTCTCACTATTTTTCTGTCACTAAAGTCGTGGTTCATCTTTAAATGGTAGAGTACTGAGGGCAACACGCCACAGGAACCGCAGGTAGGGGCAGTAACAATGACCCCTCCACTCGCATTTTCTTCCGAAACGGCTAAAGCATATGAATATATCAGTGCGCGGCTTTTCATCGAACCCTGATAGCCTTTCGATTTGATGTAATACATAGACGACTTGCGTTGAAGCCCGAGCCCGCCGGGAAGTAATCCTTCTCCGTCCAGTCCCCTGTGAATCGCTTCTTCCATAGTACGCCAAACGGTCTCCAGATAATCGTAAATGTCTTTTCCTTCTGTATCTTCTACATATTCCCAAAAGGTTTTTCCTGTTTGCTGGCACCAGGTCAGTATATCCAGCATGGTGGTTTTATCATAGATCGGTACAGGTTTTGTTTTGGGTGTTCCATCCGATAGATCACCTCCGCCGATGCTGTAAATAATCCATTCTTTTACAACCTTGTCTTTTACTATGGCTTCAAATTTCATCCCGTTTGTATGCAGGGGAAGTATTGTTTCGGGTTCCCATACGATTTCGGTTTTGTAAGGCGTCAGCGTATTGATAATGGCTACATCTGTTAAGTGGCCTTTGCCTGTAGCTGCAAGACTGCCATAGAGGGTTACTCTGAATTTATCAGCATAGCTGTTTTCTTCTTTAAATGTCTGTGCGGCTTTTTGGGGCGCCATTGTGTGACTGCTTGATGGGCCATGTCCTATTTTGTATAGATTGCGAATTGATTCCATAGGTGGTTATGTTTTATATTTTGTGAATAACTAAGAAATATAGAAAATAGGATGAGTAACAACATGAATGTCTTTTTCATATAAAATTAGAATATATTTTAATATATATAATAACTAATTGCTAAGATAATATTTAATAAATTAACATCTTAATATTATCTTTGTTTTTTTTGATGTTCATTAATAATGATATATAAGATAGAAATGAATGGTATGAAAAAGATTTTATTATACAATTACTCAATAATAATCAGTTTGTTTTTGCTATCAGCATGCAAGAAAACAGTTGATATTTCAGAGAATCCTTCTGTCAATAGAATTATATTCATTTTTGATTCTATAAAAACAAATTATGATACACTTTTTTTTTCATTTGGAGGAGAAATGATAACAAATGCTCCGGTTTTGGGTTTTCGGAGTGAAACGAGTGGAGAGAATATTGCTCCTATTAGGAAAATAGAGAAGGATACACTAACAGTAGAAACCTCATCTGATTTTCTTATTGTAGATTACAGATATAACCCCATTAGTTTTTTAAGTTTTATTGCAGCTAGAGGTGATACAATCAGAATAGAAGAGAATCAAGAAACGCCTTTCCTTCAAGTTCTAAATAGAGAAGCTAAAAAAAATGATATTAATTATGATTTTTATAAGAAAGAAAGATATGGCTCTGTCAATGAATACAGTACAGAAGATCACTATAATTATCCTCAAGCATTGTATTTTGTAATGAAAGGGATTCCATGGCAAAGGGGGCAGGAAGAAGCCAAAGAAAAATTGATAGAAGAATTGAATGATGAAAGTTTCTGGTTAGATTCTCTATGTGATAAAAGCTTAATATCAAAACTTGAATATGATTTTTTTAAAACAAGAAATAAATATAAATTACTGAACATAGAATTATTAGCAAAAGATACGGTTGCAATAAATGATATTTTAGAAAAATATGATGACTTTGTATACAGAAATGACAGACTAGGTTTTTACTCACACTATTATCATATTTCTATAGATAAACTATATGCGAATAAGACAATTCAAACATCAAATGGTATAATGAAAGATACTAAGACGGCTTTTGATAATTTAGAAAAAAGTGGATTAGAATTAGGTCTGTTAGGTATAAATACTAAAATAAATTGGTTACAAAATATAGTTGAAACATATTCTACTAAAACAGGGCAAGAGTATTATAATAAATTAGTTAATGGAATTTCTGATACAACTCTGTTGAATATATTAAAAGAAAAGTATAAATACTTATTTGATCAATCAATCAATGATTCGGAAGATTTAGAATTGATGGATAAATCAGGGAATAGATTAAATATAAGTGAGTTGATTCATAAAAATCGAAACAAGGTGCTATATGTTGATTTCTGGGCTAGTTGGTGTGCTCCATGTCTGAAAGAAATGCCTTTTGCTAAAATATTGAGGAATAAATATGAAGGTAAGGATATTGTTTTTGTTTATTTGAGCGTGTATGATGAAAAAGAAGTATGGAGCAAGGCTATTGAAAAAGCTGATTTGGAAAAAGTTGAGGATAATTATTTTGTTCTTAACTCAAAATCATCTCCTATGCTAAAAGAACTAAATGTAAAATCTATACCACGTTATTTAATATATAATAAACAAGGTGAAATAATATACAAAAATGCTCCTTCTCCAAGTGCAGAAAATCTGGAAGAAATTTTAAATGGGTTGGTGAATGGGCAATAATTTATCATTTTTTTATAATTAGAAGAATGGGGGTGTATCATATCTAATGTTATTTTAAGATTCTGAATCGCAATAATATAGATTTCATGCACCCCCATATAAAATAAACTTCTATTGTCTAATTAGATTTAATTTAAAATTATTTTGCTTTTATCGATTGAGAAAATTGCATTAATACCATGAAGATTGGTCACAACTATCACAGCACCATTTTGCACCTGAAATACCAGCAGTCATACCTTTTGCAGATTCCATGTCTATTCCTCTCCATATGGTGGTTGAAGGACCTACACTAAGTAATCCACCATGTTGGCCTGTAACATAACCATCTGAATAGTTCCCAACAGATGGAAAATAAAGTCCAATTCCAGACCCATTCCCTTGAGACATTGGTAAATATGCACCACAGGTGCCTACTTTGATTGTATATGTTTTACCACTCCCAGATCCACTCCCACTCCCAGATCCATCACCATCATCATCGCCGCTACCGGATCCAGATCCGCTTCCGCTAGATAACATTACATGTACTAGATTCAAATCATGAATCTCTTTTAATTTCAAATTCTCAGATTTTTTCATAATAATAAAATGTTTAATTAAGTTTACGCTGTAGATTATTGCTTGTGGCCACATTTCACTTTTGTCCTACAGCTTAACAAAAGCTATTTCGTTATTTTGATATATCAACCAAGATTCTTTCTTTTATACCTATAGATAAATTGGAAAAAAAATTATAGAGGTTTTTATGTTAAGTATTGTTAATGTTTGTGAATGGTGAAAAGTTGTGATTCTTACAGGTTTTTGATTGTATAGATGACACTATTTACCCCAACTATCTAGAAGATTGTCATTTTGAGTAAAAACGATTGAATATGATTACTTAAATTTGTGATGCAGTATAAAAAAAGTATCTGTAAATAAAAGTTTTTATATGTTCTACAACACATTTTTTTTGCAGAGAACCTCAAAAGAGATGGTTATTTTTACATCAGTTTTTGCGAAAACAATCTTCACCTAACCTTTTAGACCATGAATCATGGTACTTTTTTACCAGAGAGTACCGTAGGGCATCAAGGGGTAATTGAGTAATAGTATTTAGTTACTCCTTGATATCCTAAAAGAGGAGTGAGGAGAGTAGCCCAAGCGAAAGACAGAAAAGAGAAATCAAATAAGTAAAATATATGTTAATTAAACAAACTAAAGCAAATTAATTATGACAACAGAAAAGAAAAATTATTTGTTGCCTATCATAATGATGATTGCGCTTTTTGCGATGATATCATTTGTTACTGGGCTATCTACACCGATGGGGGCTATTGTAAAGAGCCAGTTTGGGGCATCAAATGCCTTATCTCAACTGGGTATCCTTGCTAACTTTATTGCTTATGCAGTGATGGGAATACCATCAGGTATAATGATAAAGAAATATGGTTATAAAACAACAGCTCTTGTTGCAATAGTTGTAGGTTTTGTTGGTGTTGCTATCCAATTCCTTTCCGGTGGTGCCGGTAGTTTCGTTGTATATTTGATCGGTGCATTTGTTGCCGGTTTTTCTATGTGTATGCTGAATGCAGTGGTAAATCCAATGTTGAATACACTTGGAGGTGGAGGTAATAAAGGAAACCAGCTTATTCAGGTAGGAGGATCAGTTAATTCTTTAAGTGCAACAATCGTTCCTGTTCTGGTTGGTTATCTTATTGGAGATGTAACAAAGGCTAATATCAGCGATGCAAGTCCGGCTATGTTTATAGCTATGGGTATCTTTGCTGTAGTATTTGTTGTTCTTTTCTTTGCTCAAATACCAGAGCCTCATGTAGAAAAAGCGGTTGAGAAGAAAGAAAAAGATAAATACGGTCCTATGTCATTCCGTCACTTTATACTAGGAACTATTGCTATATTTGTATATGTGGGTGTAGAAGTAGGTATTCAGAGTATTGCATATATTTTTATGACTACAGAAGCAGGTAAAGGAGGTTTGGCAATAGACGCTACTATTGCCGGGTCGGTAGTGGGAACATATTGGTTCCTAATGATGATCGGGCGTCTTGTTGGCGCATCAATCGGAAGTAAGGTATCCAGTAAAGCCATGTTGACAACTGTGGCCTTTATTGGACTTATCATGGTAATAGTTGCTATATTTTTACCAACAACTACCACTGTAGGGATGCCTGTTTTCCAATCTGATATATCATTTGGTATAGCTCAGGTTCCACTTAGTATTATGCTATTGATACTTTGTGGATTGTGTACCTCTGTAATGTGGGGAAGTATTTTCAACCTTGCAGTAGAAGGATTAGGTAAATATACAGCAATGGCATCAGGTATTTTTATGGTGATGGTTTGCGGTGGCGGTATACTTCCATTAATACAAGGAGTAGTTGCAGATAGTGCTGGATTCTTGACCAGTTATTGGGTAATTGTAATCGGAATGGCTTATATGTTATTCTATGCTCTTGTAGGTTCAAAGAACGTAAATAAAAATATTCCAGTTGATTAAGAAGGAATAGATTATCAATATAAGAAAAGCAGTGGACGATGAGTTCACTGCTTTTTTAGTTTATTTTCATATTATTTTTTTGGATTTATCTATAGTTTTAATTAGTGGAAAGTGGAAAATTGAAAGTTGAATTGGAGCGAAGCGTAAATCGGCGGAGCCAAAGCGAAAAAAGATCTTTGAAAAATGGAAGGGAAAGTGTTAGGAAAAGTGTTACTTATGTTACCTTTTAGTTAAAATCACCCCACCCCGGCCCTCCCCAAGAGGAGAGGGAGTAGCAAAGCCATGATAAGGGAGAGATAAAAAGGCTAAAAGCTAACGGCTATCAGCTAATAGCTAGGATGTGTTACCATTGTTACCTTTTAGTTAAAATAATATGTATTCGGGGTGGATTCATATCGAGGATATTCGTGTATAAATATTATAACATCTACCTTTGTCTCCTATTAATATTTATATATGCAGCAAGATTTAGATTTGCGGATCACTCCAAAAGAAGCATCTGATACAGATAGTATTAAGCGGATATTTTGTGACAAAACAGGTATTCTTATTGACGAAGTAGATTCGATACGTATTTTACGGCGTTCTATCGATGCCCGCCAACGGAATATCTATATTAACCTTAAGGTAAGGGCTTATATAAACGAAATACCTGTACAGCCTGAGTTTCTCAGCGTCCACTATCCGAATGTGAAAGACTTGAAGCAAAATGCTATTATAGTAGGCGCCGGCCCGGCAGGATTGTTTGCTGCCCTGAAATTGATAGAACTGGGCATCCGCCCTGTTGTGATAGAGCGAGGCAAAAATGTACGGGACAGAAAGAAAGATACAGCCCTGATAAGCAGGGAACATATAGTGAATCCTGAATCGAACTACTGTTTTGGCGAAGGGGGAGCGGGCGCCTATTCTGATGGGAAATTATATACCCGTAGCAAGAAGCGTGGAAATACGGAAAAGATACTGAATGTATTTTGCCAGCATGGGGCTGATACTACGATCCTGATAGATGCTCATCCGCACCTCGGAACTGATAAGTTACCCGGCATTATCGAAAATATGCGGAAGCAGATACTTCTTTCGGGTGGAGAGGTTTATTTCGAGACCCAAATGAATGAATTGATTATATCAGGGAATAAGATTGAAGGGATCAAGACTAATAAAGGAGAAAGCTTCTATGGCCCGGTTATATTGGCAACAGGCCATTCTGCCCGCGATATTTATTATATGCTTTATAATCAGCATGTAAAATTGGAGGCTAAAGGTTTGGCAGTAGGCTTCCGTGTGGAGCATTCCGCACATTTGATCGACCAGATACAATATCATAACAAAGAGGGTAGAGGAGAATATCTGCCTGCAGCCGAATATAGTTTTGTCGTGCAGTCGGGAGGTAGGGGAGCCTATTCCTTCTGTATGTGCCCGGGAGGGGTGATTGTGCCTTCGGCAAGTGGGCCCCGGCAGGTTGTGGTAAATGGGATGTCTGCATCAAACAGGGGCGGACGTTGGTCAAATTCGGGAGTCGTGGTAGAGGTTCATCCTGAGGATTTCCCCGAATATCTCAAGTACAATGAGTTGTCGATGTTGAAGTTTGTGGAAGATTTAGAAGAGAAAGCATGGATACAGGGTGGTAAAACACAAGTGGCTCCTGCACAGCGGATGTATGATTTTGTGAATGGACGTGAGAGTAATTCTTTACCTGAGACATCTTATGTGCCGGGTGTCATATCATCCCCGATGCATGAATGGATTCCGGCTTTTATAGTCAAGCGATTACAGGAAGGCCTGAAAAAAGCAGGTGAGAATAATAAAGGATATCTGACCAATGAGGCAATACTGATTGGCGTAGAGAGCCGGACTTCATCGCCTGTACGTATTGTCAGGGATAAAGAGACTTTGCAGCACGTAGAGATACAAGGGTTATTTCCATGTGGTGAAGGTGCAGGATATGCCGGAGGAATCGTTTCTGCAGCAATGGATGGAGAACGTTGCGCAGAGGCATTACACAACTACATCACTTTACATAAAGAGACAGTCTGAAACTCAGACTTCTTCTACATATTTGACTATTTTGGCGGGATTGCCGGATGCTACTGCATTCTTCGGTATATTTTTAGTGACGATACTTCCCGGCAGAATAAATGCATTATCTCCTATTGTTACTCCGGGAAAGATAATTACGCTACCTCCAATCCAGACATCTTTACCTATTGTTACAGGAGAGGACTTAGCGTGTGGAATATGCTCGGGAGATATATCGGAATGTATATGATTATATCCGCCTATTGTATATATTCTGACTTCCGACCCCAGCATTACATTGTCGCCTATTATTATAGGGGATATGTCTTGTAGTTCACAATTTGTATTTGCATAGAAATTATTTCCTACAAAGATATTGTGTCCGTAGGTGCAATGAAATGGCTGTTCGATTTTGAATCCATACCCGATTTTGCCAAATAGCTTTTTAATAATCTTTGTCTTTGATCCTATATCGGAACTATACAGGAGGTTGTTGTATATTCTGATGATCTCTTTTGTCTGTTCTATTTTTGCAATAGATTCATAGACAGGGAACTTATGCTGTGTTCCTGATAATGTATTTTCATCATCTTCCTTCATTTGATTAAACTTTGAGCAAGTATCCTGCAAAAAAGGATGCTTACAGAATTATTGGGCTATACTCTCTCTTTGTTAAAACATCAGGAAAAAATCAAAAGTTTAAGCAGAGATTGTATTTTATTATATTTTAACTAAATATTGAATTGCCCTATAGCAAAGGAATAACTATAGATAATTGCTTGGGAAGCATCATTCTTATTTTAATGAAGATAAAAAATTAAGGTAAGTCTTTTAACATCTTATCATGTTCATCTCCCCATTTTTCTTTTAGCGGTATCAGGTTGTCTTTATCAGTGAAGGGGGTAAGATTCTTGCTCTTTAGCGTTAACTTCCCATAATGGTGGATATAGACACCTAACAGATTATGGATAGGGAGTATATCTTTATATTCTATATATCGCTTTTTAGAGCGCATATATGTATCGAAGTCAGCAGCTTGTATTCTTTCATCCCATAATCCTATTTTGTCCAGCGCACTCTTGTTCATCATGATGCAAGAACCTGAGAAGCCTTCCTGTACATCTGCCTGAAATGTGTTCCAGCGTTTTGTTGTCCATTTTTTCCAGTTTCCGTACATCAACTTGTGCATCAGCTTTAAACCGAACACAGTATTGCCGAAGAGGAATTGGATAGGATATTTTATGTACTTCCACCTCTTATAAATCTTCTTTGTTGCCGAGCGGCTTTCGATCCTGTCATTTGTCGACATGGTAACAATATCCAGCTTTTTTTCGGTCATTACTTTTAGCAGGCGTTCATCCCAGTTTGGACTAAGTATTATATCATTATTCAAAAATGCGAGAATATCATATTGGGCTATTTCGATCCCCTGATTCTGGCAATAAGGATAGGAGTAGTTCCCATTATTATATATCATTCTGGCGCCGAAGCGTTCGAATAATTCGCGGCTACCATCTGATGAGGCATTATCTATGATAATAAGTTCGTATGGAACTTTAGTGTATTTTTTAAGGTTTTCCAGAAAAATACTGTTCATACTCCTTTGATTACGGACAGCAGTAATTATACTAATCATATTTGAATATATTGAAATATCTAAAAAAGAATGTAAAAGTAATTAAAAAAGAGATTATATCGGTCTGAGAACCCGTTTATATTGAAAAAGGTGATTTTAATATAAAGAACTAACTCTTTTTAAAGTTTACATTACTGCTATTTCTTCATTTTGTTTTAGTTTTGTAGTTTAATCCATATTTGGCAAATATATTATGAGAAAGGTCGTATTATCAATTATATGTCTGTTTGTTGTTTCTTTGTTTTACTTTACTTCATGTGGTGAAGACAAGAGTGATGATAAGGTACCGCCTGTTATCGAATTTGCAAAGTTCAATGTGAATGATACTATATGGGACGGACTGGAAACTTTGATAACGATTAACGATAGTACAAAGGAACAAACTCATCTGATAGATACTGTGGTAATAGGTAAATGGCTATACATATCCGCCCGCTTTACTGACAACGAAGCTAAAGGATTATCCACCTTTAAGGTAGAGACAAATCTTGTTTATAAAGGAAAGGAAGGGGTAAAAGATTCTCTTCTGGAAATTGTGAAACTGGGAAGAAGCATCTTCGCTCAAAATGATGTGAGTGTATATTACAACAAGCTGGTTCAGATCAGTGATACGATACGCAGAAATACAACCGGATCGGGAGTGCAAAATTTAGGGCTTGTCGAAGGGGATTATTCAGTTAAGGTTGTTTGTATAGATGTTGCAGGTAATACTGATTCGCAGACTTTTCCTGTCAGATTTATCCGACGGAATAAAATAGTAGGAACGGAACCTGAAGAATAAGAATACAGTAGGTGTTTTAGATAAGGTAAGCATGGATTATTTAAATCCATGCTTTTATCTTTTTATTTTTAATTTATCTATAGTAAAGATAGCTGTTAGCCTATAGCGATTAGTTGATAGCTGATATTAGTAAATTGAAAGTTTAAAATGGAAAACGAAAAAAAATGCTCTTTGAAATGAGAATAAGAAAAGTGTCACTTTTTAGTTAAAATGAGTGTTGTTATGCTGAGGAACGAAGTATTTCGCTTGTATGTTAAAGGAGATCCTTTGGCTCCGCTGCGCTCTGCCGATTTTTAATTCTATCGTCAGGATGACAGAGATAAAAAATAAAAAAGATAAGAGCTAACGGCTATCAACTAATAGCCAAAAGTGTAACTTTTGTTACCTTTTAGTTAAAATTTGTAAATTATCAGGATTTACTTTTATCTTGAAATTTTGAGACATCGATTACTGATTCACGTGAATAATACCTACTTTTGCAGCGATAATTTTTAACTTATTAACAAAATGAATCAAACACATTTTCAAGAACAAAATGTTTACCGTTTCAAGAGATTTGTACGGAAAACATACAGTGCGTTTAACAGTATGCACCGCGTTGTGAACATTGGGGTTGTTACCGGTTGTGCTTTAACGTTTCTACCTGTCTCTACGGTGACTGCACAAAAAACGGCTAATAGCGAAGAGCAACAGAAAGTAATGGAAAAAGAGCTCAACGAGGTGATGGTAACTGCATCGCGTGTAGAGACATCCATTGATCAAACGTCCAAATTGGTTACCGTTATTACTGCACAACAAATAGAGCAGGCGCCCGTCCAGAGCATTCAGGATTTGCTGGTATATGTAGCTAATGTAGACATTATCCAGCGTGGAGGACGCGGCGTACTAGCCGACATTTCGATCCGGGGCGGATCATTCGACCAAAGTGCAGTACTATTAAACGGAGTTAACCTTTCCAATTCACACACGGGACACTACAGTTTTGACATTCCCATCAATCTTTCCGACATCGAACGTATTGAAATCATTCACGGGCCTGCAGGGCTTATCTATGGATCGAGTGCTTTCTCGGGTGGAGTAAATATTATTACCAAGAAAAGGACTGACTATAAACTCTATGCCAGTGTCGAATCAGGAATGCATAAGCAAAAAGGAATGGAGACACGTGGAGTTGCCAAACTTGGAAACACTATCAACAGTTTGTCCGTGGGCTATAATTCGTCTGATGGATACATTGCCAATAGCGATTATGATATATACAATATTCTATGGCAAACCCGATTACGGATTAAAGAGATATCAAAGCTTGATCTACAGTTAGGCTATAACGATAAACAATATGGAGCCAATACATTTTATTCGCCCAAATATCCAAACCAATACGAGCGTACCAGTACATATATGGGATCTCTGAAGGGTGAGTTTGGCTCAACTCTGAAAGTCATACCTATCATCTATTGGAACAGACATCACGATCAGTATGACCTGATAAAAGACACGAATACCGGACGCAATTATCACCGTAACGATACCTATGGGGCTAATCTCATTTTTTCATATACATCAGTTTTAGGTATCACTTCATTGGGTGGTGAATTACGTAAAGAAGATATTATGAGTTCTAACATTGGTAAGGAAATGGCAGAACCTCATCGGAAATATACAAAGTATGACGACCGGACAAATACAAGCATATCACTGGAACATACTGTCAGTCTGGATAAGGTAGTACTTTCCGCAGGAGTACTAATGAATCATAATACGCTGATTGATGGGGTGTATAAATTCTATCCGTCGGTTAGTGCTGCATACCGGCCAACAGCGAAGCTAAATATATCGTCGTCGTGGAGTAAATCTACCCGCATGCCCACGTTTACCGATCTATATTATAAAGCTCCTACCCATATCGGACGAAATGATCTGAAACCGGAAAGATCGGAAGCTTTAGATCTCAGCTTTAAATATAATGAATCATTCTTTAGTGCCTATCTTACAGGCTTCCTACAGTGGGGAAGGAATGTTATAGACTGGGTAAAAGAGCATGAGGAAGATGAAGCTTATACATCGTGGAATATGAGTAAGATAGATACAAAAGGAATAGAAATGGGTATTAATTTCCGCTTAGGTAACTTAGTCCCTCTATTAGGAGAGAATTCATATTTGGCACTTGATTATGCCCGGATGTATCAGGATGGAGATACCGGGGGAATGATTTCTATGTATTCACTCAATTACCTTAGGGATAAGTTTACAGTAAAATTTAATCATCAGATATATAAAGGTCTATCGGCCGGATGGTATTTCCGCTTTCAGAAACGTATGGGAGTCTATGAACACTATAATTGGAAAACAGGGAAAAAGGGTATTACACACTATCCTGCATTTTCCACACTTGATTTGAAACTGAACTATCACTATCAGGATTTGGATTTTAATCTTACCCTAAGTAATATATATGACACATATTATTTTGACAGGGGCAATATTCCTCAAGCTGGTTTCTGGCTGACAGGAGGAATCAGTTATACTTTCAGATAATCTTATAACTACATCCTTTTCAAGGAAGAGTTAGTCTTGGATTAACTCTTCCTTAATATCTATAATTAAAGTGAAAATGAACTCACTTTTTTAAGAAATTACAATAACCCTATTTGGCCAAAGAGGATTATAAAAATGATATTCCCTTTGTCTGTAAAGTATATGGGTATTCCTTATGTATTCAAACTTTTTCGTTATATTTGAATATTGTAAATAGGTGAATTGAAATACTTTTTGTTATAAAAAGGCTATCATCTATAATTGTTAATCTAAATGAAATTTATTATGAAAAAACATGTTTGTTCATTTATTAGTTTGCTTGTATTTATCGGATTCATGTCATGTTCCAGCAGTAAGTCAATTCCAGCCAGTCAGATCGATATAAGAGGCAGTTGGAGGAAAGTGGAAGAAAACGGTAAACCATCTAACGGTAATCATCTCAAACATTACACCGACAAAAACTTCGTTTGGCATATAATGTCAAATAACAACATAATAGAACAATCTGCAGCAGGCGAATATCAGATAGATAATGACGAACTGCTTGAGTTTATCAATATGACTATGATTAATAACAATTCTTTATTGGGAAGAACCGCTAAAATAAAGATAAAACTAGAAAATGATACCTTGTCCCAGAATACAACAATACCGATGTCATATGGATATCTTAAAGTTACGGAGAAATGGGTGAAGATTAAATAATGATATACTTTGAATATAGAAGGACAAAAAGGCTTCGATGAATCACTCATCAAAGCCTTATCTTAAAAACCTATATATTAATTAATCCACTATTTTCCGATAATACTTCGGTTGATAGTCGGGGAATAATTCAGGGTGAAACACAAATGCCAAATCTTTCAATATATAATCGGGATGGATCGGCAGGTCTTCATAATAGCTTGAATAAGCCGTATTGCATCCATACACATTCCTGTCCTTGAAAGCCTTGAAGTTAGCATATGGCTTATATTCTTTTTGTAGGCTCTCGTATGTCATATCCTTTGGCCAATTGTATTTAATAATCCATACCTCAGCATCCCCTGCTTTATCCAATACCGTTTCAAAAGGCAGCGGCATATAAGAAGAGGAATTATTGTCAGCCCACGGATAAGCGGCTCCTGCATCGGCAAGCATGTTGGCCATAAAGCTTTTTCCTCCCGGCATATTCCATTTACCCTGATAACGCATATCCTGCAAGACGGATGGACGATGGGTAGTAGTTGCTACAGCTTTTTTTATATCATTATAGTTATTTACCGTAATATTGAATAGCGAATCGGCCAGGGCTTCTGTTCCTGTAAACAGGGAATAATAGCGTAGCCATTCGGCTCTTCCCAATGGATGTGATTCAGTATAATCGGTTGTTTCCAGTATCGGGATTCCGGTTTTTTCTATTGTGCCGTAAGTCCAGCCTTGGATAGGTGTTGCAAAAATAGCATCCGGACTTAATATAATCAGTTTTTCAGTATCCGGTTTGCTGGCCATACCCAGATTTTCTATCTTACCTTCTTTTATCCCGTTCTGGATAGCTTCCAGCTTGATATATTCCGGTTCACATACTCCTTTAATAATGTTTACCTGTCCTATTTCATTCAATGATGAGCAATGGATAGTGGAGTAGGTAGCCACTTTCTCGAGTGGTATTCTCACTAGCGTACCATTTGGCAGACCGGCAGGTAGTTCCTTATTCCGGTCTACCAGTATATAGGTTTGCAGCAGACGGGTAGTATCCCAAGGATCGCGTACCGATACTGTGGTATAATTATTATATTTCTTTACCTGAAAGCCTTTAGCATAATGAACCGTATAGTCAATATCGGTATTCTTATCCTGTGCGGCAGGCTGCTTTTGCTGGCAACCCACCACTACAAGAATTATAAAAAGTAATGCTATATTAAAGAATTTCATTTCTTAGCACGTGCTACATAATAAGCTCCCAAAGGGTTAATACCATCAGTGTCGAATTTATCGACTACTAATTTCCCTTCAGTATTGAAAATATACATATCCCCATTATTTGTATAATCTGAATTTGCTATATAGATATAATTATTTACAGGATCTGATGTTATACTATATGGTTGTTTAATTATTGTGCCATCAGATATAAAGTCTGTTCCTGTCATATTATTTTCTGTTGCAGTATCATATACTTTAAATGTGATGTTCGGATCGCCCCATTGGGCATAGTATGTATATAATTTATCATTAAGTAAGGTCATATTTGTGGCATTACCAATTATTTTAGATTCTTCTGTATTCGGATCAATACGCTGTAATGTATTTTTTACATCGCCATAATTACCATTTGAAATCAGATAGATAAATCCTTTAGAATCTACCGTTAGCCGCTCAGGATTCTCTATTGGAATTGTAAGTTGTTTATCTTCTTTAAAAGATGCAATATCTACTATTGAGAGGGTCTTACCATAATCTCCACTCATACCGGCTGAATTAGCAACATAGAATTTATTTTTGGCTATGCATACATATTCCGGGTTGGAACCAACTTTAACTTGATTCTCAATTTTCAGTTCCGTAGTATCTATTTTAGCCAGATAGCCATTATAATAAGTGACATATACTTTGCCATCATAAGTTGTAAATCTACGAGGTTGTTGCTTTACCTGAGCCTCGCTTTCAGTTGTATAAGATTCTATTTCTTTTAATATTTTTCCTGATTTATCAGTAACATATATTATTCCTGATCCATATACAGCAATATACATCTTAGATCCATATACGATTATATCTTGTCCTGTATCCCCTAAACCTTTTCCATTTATTGTTTGAAAGATTTTTTTTGATAAAGATTTAGTTGTAAGATCGTAATAAGCAAGATTAGAGTTATTTCCTTTAAATTTCCCACTATTTAAAATATATAATCCACCAACAATATCTTTAACTTCAATTTTTGCAAAATCTTCTACTTCTTTGTTTTCTTTGTCAGTTGCGACTACAATTAAATAATTGAAATAGTCTCTATCTGCAATAGCAAATTCCTCTACATCAATGTTTACTTCGCCCAATTTGGTTGTTTTCTTAATACCATCCTCAGATAGATAAATGATAATTTTTGAAAGTTCTGTATGACCTGTAGGCTTTCTCCATGTTACTTTTCCACCCACTTTTCCATCTGTATGATTTGTATCTTCAAAAGTTAGGTTAGTTACTACTTCATTCCCTACAACATCCGTAATTTCTACTTTTGCAAAATTTTGTCCTTCCAGTCCATCTTTGCTCTTAGATACTACTAAAAGGTATTTCACATAGTCAGTTGCTTCTACAGTGAAAGCTTCTTTGTCAGCAACTACTTCACCCAGTTTTTTATCTTTGTTCTGTCCATCAGCTGAAGCGTATATTACCATAGAAGAGAGTTCAAGGTTCAATATAGGCTTTGCCCATGTTAGTTCCCCGGCTATCTCTCCGGCTTTCATGTTAGTATCTTCAAATTTGAGATCGGTAGCAACTGTTTCGGCAGAATTGACATAAATATCGTCATTGTCATCATCACTACATGATGAGAATCCGAGCACAATGCTTGTACAGATTAAAATGGCGAAAAATAAATACTTTGTTTTCATAACTAGCTTAATTGATTTATGTTAAAAACTATAATTTGCAGAGAATGTAAAAGACCGTCCCGGCATTGGGTAATATTGTATAATCTGGTAATTTTTCCCAGCCAGATTTATCAGGTTCAACTGTAGCCTCAAAGGGTTATTGCTTATTAAAAATGATTTGTTCAAAGAGACACTATGATCTGTATAGGCTTCTATTTCATTATCGGGTATATTTTGGTCAAGTGCGTACCTCTTACCCAATATAAGAACTGTATAAGCTATGTTTACCCAAGGATTCTCAAAACTGACAGCTCCCGAACCATAATTTTTAGGCGTATAAGGTATCTGGTGCTTATAATTTTTAGCCTCTTCATCTGTTACATCCATAAACTTTTGGTAACTGTAATTTCCCGATATACTGACGGACATATTTTCATCGATTGCTATGTTCGATCGCATGTTTACATCTAGTCCGGTCATATCTACCTCGCCAAAGTTTCGCATCTTAAAGATGTTAGCAGTCGGGAAAGCTACAATTTTATCTTTTACATTATTCTTATATCCGTCAACTGATAAGCTTATAAAGTCAAACATTTCAGATAATTTTCCTGTCCAGGTAAGGCCCACATTGTATTGGGTTGCATATTCCGGTTTCAGGTTTTTATTCCCCATACGTAGGTAATACATATCGCTGAAAGTTGGCACTCTGAATATCTTTTTATAGGAGCCGCGTATCCGCAAGTTGATCTTTTCCAATGGCTGATAGGATGCACCTATAGACAGGGTGATCTTTTTCTTATTGTCTGCCTTTTCTCCCGACTTGATGCTTTCATCCACATAAGTGGCAAGCAGGCTTCCGGTTACTGTAAGTCTGTTAGTTGATAACTGTGCAGCGAGTGCTGTCAAAGACGAGTTGCGCCTAGGGTTATCCACATCATTGAAATTGCTTTTAAGCCTATTCTGAAATACATCCTCGCTAAGGCTTATTGACAAGAATTTTAGTGGCTTGTATAATACACCAGCCGAACCGTAGTATTCAAATTGCAAGACTCGGTCTTCCTGTTTGGTGATTCCTCCCGATTCTCCCACCTTGTTAGTATAATCGATATATTGATAGAAGAAACGACTGAATTTAGCTTGCCCTTTTATTTCAAATTTTTCACTTAACTTATTCCGGTAAAATGCCTGAGAGAATAGGTCTTTATTATGGAGGCGTTCGAAACTGTCTTCGTTATAAAATATAACCGAACCCGGCAGACCTCTTTCGGAATCGAAATAATTGGTTTTAAATCGTAGTTCTCCGGCTTTACCCAGATTGCCATACAAGTTTAACTCCGTTCTCCAAATATTGACATCAGAGTTTTTACGCTTGCGTTTTTCAATATTATCTACGTTTTTGTATTCAAATTCATATCTGCCATCGGCTCGTTCCCATCCTCCATTTACAGATAAGGAGAATTTGTTGCTTAATCTCTGAGCATAATATAACTTAGGATTAAATAATCCGAAAGAACCTGTTTTGATTTCTGTACTTACTTTATACCCCTTATCCTTAAATGATGGAGTGAGTGTATTTATTTGTAGCATTCCGGCCGAAGCATATGATCGGGCAGGTTGGAATATATCATCTGATTGCCCTACAGATAGTGAGATCATGGACACATTATCCAAAGAGAAACGGCTGATATCTATTTGTCCCGACTGTACATTACTCATCGTTACACCGTCATAGTTTACCGCTGTGTGTTGTGCGCCCATCCCCCTTATCGAAACAGTTTTCATACCACCAATACCTCCATAATCTTTAACAGTGACACCGGAAAAGCGGCGCACGGCATCCGATACGGAAAGTATTCCTATTTTTTCTATTTCGGTATTATCTATGACTTGTAGGGGAGATGTAGAACGAGTAACTGACGGACGAGTAGTGGCAGCTACTTCTACTTCCGACAATTTTTTAGGATTGATACTGTCATTTATCTGGGCTTGTAAAGTATTACAAACCAATAAGGAAAAGAATGAAATCGAAATCAGAAAAAATCTCATTATCGCCAATAGCAATTTTATGATTCATAAAATGCTTCCGATAAGAACAAAGAAAAAGAAAGGGTATTCTTAATGATTGTTTCTTAAGCCTTATTCCACGAAAGCTGTCCGAATATATACTTTGCAGGTCTTCTGACTTACTCCATACTCGTACAGCCTTCCCATTTCGTTTTTGAGTTTAAAACAGTGGCATTGTTGTACTAGCTTCCTAGAGCTTACAGCAGCGGGTCTGTTCAGGATTTGCACCTGATTCCCTTTTAATCTATCAGAGAGTTATTACCCTAATAGAACAAAGCGATGCAAAGGTAAGAATAAAAAGTTTGAATAAGCATAATAAAAATTAATATTTTTTCAATAATTATTTACTCCTTATCTGTAAACAAATACAGCTAGATATAAATAATTACTTTTTATCATTCCAAACTCATAACTATTATTCCTATATTTGTGCCGTATTTAGATAATCAAACACATTTATATATATAAACAACGTTATGCCACATATTTCACAGCGTGGAATAGAGATGCCTAATTCTCCTATCAGAAAATTGGCTCCGTTATCAGATTCTGCTAAGGCAAGAGGACTGAAAGTGTATCATCTCAATATAGGCCAACCGGATTTGCCAACCCCGCAGGAAGGCATCGATGCCATCCGTAATATCGACCGGAAGATATTGGAGTATAGTCCCAGTGATGGATACCGTTCTTATCGCGAAAAACTGGTTGGTTATTATGCGCGGTTTGATATTAATGTTTCTGCTGATGATATTATCATTACAACAGGTGGATCTGAGGCTGTTTTATTTGCATTCCTCGCCTGCCTCAACCCCGGAGACGAAATTATCGTTCCCGAGCCTGCCTATGCCAATTACATGGCTTTCGCCGTATCGGCCGGAGCGGTTATACGCACTATACCTTCTTCTATAGAGGAAGGCTTTGCTTTGCCTCCTGTCGAAAAGTTTGAAGAACTGATCAATGAGCGGACAAAGGGAATAATGATCTGTAATCCCAATAATCCTACAGGCTATTTATATTCGCGCGCCGAGATGAATCAGATAAAGAATCTGGTGCAGAAATATGATTTATATCTTTTTTCGGATGAAGTATATCGTGAATTTATATATACCAACTCCCCATATATCTCAGCTTGTCATTTAGTTGGGATAGAAGAGAATGTTGTGCTGATCGATTCCGTTTCCAAAAGATATAGCGAATGCGGTATTCGTATAGGAGCATTGATAACAAAGAATAAAGAACTGAGAAAAACCTTAATGAAGTTTTGTCAGGCGCGCCTCAGTCCACCGCTTATTGGACAAATTATTGCTGAGGCTTCGTTAGATGCCAGTCCCGATTATTTGCGCGATACTTATGATGAATATGTAGAGAGGCGTAAATTCCTGATCGACCGCCTTAACCGTATACCGGGAGTCTATTCCCCTATTCCTATGGGGGCATTTTATACTATAGCCCGCTTGCCTATAGATGATAGCGATAAGTTTTGTGCATGGTGCCTTTCCGATTTCGAATATGAAGGGCAAACCATATTCATGGCCCCGGGTTCGGGCTTCTATACCGATCCTAAACTGGGACGTAATGAGGTGCGCATAGCATACGTTCTCAACAAAGAAGACCTAGGGAATGCACTTACCGTATTGGAGAAAGCATTGGAAGCATATAACAATCTGAATAATAAATGAAAAGAAAACTTGTTTTTGCCACCAATAATGTCCACAAACTGGAGGAAGTAAGGGAAGTTGTCAAAGACAGTTTTGATATTTTGAGTTTGAAAGATATAGGTTGTACGGAAGATATAGCTGAGACGGGTACTACGCTAGAAGAAAATGCCTTGATAAAAATACACTATGTAAAAGAAAAATATGGATATGATTGCTTTGGCGACGATACAGGGTTGGAAGTTGATGCGTTAAATGGTGCTCCGGGTGTCTATTCTGCGCGTTATGCAGGCGATGGGCATGATGCCGGTGCCAACATGGAGAAATTGTTAAAAGAATTGCAGGGAGTAACTAATCGCAGTGCGCGTTTCCGTTCTGTTATTGCGCTCATTCTTGATGGTAAAGAGTACCTGTTTGAAGGGGAGATCAAGGGGAGGATTATTGAAAGCAAAAAAGGAACCGCAGGTTTTGGTTACGATCCTATATTTATGCCAGAAGGCTATGATAAGACTTTTGCTGAGTTAGGGAATGATATAAAGAATAATGTAAGTCATCGGGCTTTGGCTGTGAAAGCCTTATGTAGTTTTCTCGAAAAGTATTGAATAATTGATACTCATTTTGATTTATCTTGCTTTTTATTTTTAACCGATTAAAAATAGTTTTTCAATTAATTATTTCTTACTTTTGCAGCGCGAAAATGCTAGGTGTCTGATGAATCAATTAAACAAATATATTAATCATATTTTTCAAGAAACATGGCTTTAAAATTTATGACTGCTGAAGAGGCAGCATCACTTATTAGCAATGGTGACAATGTCGGTTTTAGTGGTTTTACACATGCCGGATGTCCAAAAGTTGTTCCGGGATTTATAGCTAAAAGAGCAGAAGAAGAACATGCTAAAGGAAACCCTTTCAAGATAAATGTCTTTACCGGAGCATCTACAGGAGATAAACTGGACGGTGTTTTAACTAGGGCTGAGGCGATTAACTTCAGGGCTCCTTACCAAACAAACAAAAGCATGCGCGAAGCTATTAACAATGGCGAAGTAAAATTTTGTGACTTGCATCTTTCTACTATGGCTCAGGATATCCGTTATGGTTATTATGGCAAAGTAGACTATGCGGTTATTGAAGCTTGTGATGTTACCGAAGATGGTGAAATTGTTCCAACATGTGGAGTTGGTATTTCTCCTACAGTGAGCCGTTTAGCAAAGAAAGTCATTGTTGAATTAAATACTTGGAATCCGAAAGAAATGCGTGGTATGCATGATATACCTGAGCCATTGGATCCTCCTCGTCGCCAGGATATTCCCGTTTATGCTGTTCGTGACAGAGTAGGGAAGAATCATATAAAAGTGGATCCGGCAAAGATAATTGTTGTAGAAACTTATGAGCCGAATGAAGGTAGCGGTTTTGCTCCGGTAGATGAAGTAACTGCTAAGATTGGCGAAAATGTAGCCAACTTCTTCATAAAAGAGATGGCCGAAGGCCGTATGCCTAAAACATTCCTTCCTGTACAGTCGGGGGTAGGTAATATTGCTAATGCAGTATTAGCAGCCATGGGTGACAGTAAGGATATTCCTGATTTTGATGTTTATACAGAGGTTATTCAGGATGCCGTTATTGGTCTGATGGAGTCTGGTCGTGTGAAATTTGCCAGCGGTTGCTCATTGACTGTCAGCAATCCGTGTATCGAACATATTTATCAGAATCTGGATTTCTTTAAAGATAAAATAGTATTACGTCCGTCTGAATATTCAAATAATCCAGAGGTTGTTCGCCGCATCGGTGTTATCGCCATCAATACTGCTATCGAAGCCGATATTTACGGGAATATCAATTCTACTCATGTAATGGGTACTAAGATGATGAATGGTATTGGAGGTTCTGGTGATTTTACACGTAGTGCATATGTCTCTATATTTGTTACACCTTCTGTGGCGAAAGATGGAAAGATAAGTTCTATTGTTCCATTGGTAGCACATGAAGATCATAGCGAACATTCTGTGAAGATTATAATAACAGAATATGGCGTGGCAGATCTTCGTGGTAAATGTCCTGAAGAGCGTGCACAGGAAATTATTAATAAATGTGCGCATCCGGATTATCGTCCTTTATTACAGGAATATATTAAAAATGCTCCAAAAGGACATACACGTTTTGATATGTACAATGCTTTTGCATTCCATGAAGCATTTATGGAAACAGGTGACATGCGTAATGTGAATTGGAGAAGACCAAAGAACGCTTAACACATATATATTAAACATTATAACTGAAGAAAGCCTTTTGTTTTTCAAACGAAAGGCTTTTCTTTGTAAATTGAATTAGGAATTATATATATGTATGCGAATCAGTAGTTGAGAATTAGAAATTAATCATTACTTTATTTTTTTATTTTGAATTTATCTATAGTTTTAATTAGTGGAAAGTTGAAAATTGAAAGTTGAATTGGAGCGAAGCGTAAATCGGCGGAACCAAAACGAAAAAATGTTCTTTGAATAAATTGAGGAAAAAGTGTAACCTTTGTTACCTTTTAGTTAAATTCACCCCACCCCAGCCCTCCCCAAGAGGAGAGGGAGTAGCAAAGCCACGAGAAGGGAGAGATAAAAGGCTAAGAGCTAACGGCTATCAGCTAATAGCTGAAATGTGTTACCTTTGCCTCGCCTACGCTTCGGCGATCGTTGATTGTTACCTTTTAGTTAAAAATGAGTTTCAACCACTGATTTGTATTATTTATAAACTAATAACAATTTACAACTCATAATTTATAATTAGTTCAATGACGGTTCTTTACGAAGATAATCATATAATAATTGTCAATAAGACTGTATCGGAAATTGTACAGGGAGATAAGACCGGGGATAAGCCTTTGTCGGATATTGTAAAGGAGTATCTTAAAGAAAAATATAATAAACCGGGAAATGTCTTTGTAGGGGTTACCCATCGTCTGGATAGACCTACAAGTGGCATTGTTATTTTTGCGAAAACCAGTAAAGCCTTGTCTCGCCTGAATGATATGTTTAAAAACAAAGAGATAAAAAAGACATATTGGGCTATTGTAAAAAATGTCCCGGAGCAAAATGAAGCAATATTAAAACATTACTTAATAAGGAATGAAAAACAAAATAAATCATATGCATATGATATGGAGAAGCCAAATTCAAAACTGGCTATTCTTCATTATAAAATGATTGCACATTCGGATAAATATAATTTGCTGGAAATAGATTTAGAGACCGGGCGCCACCATCAGATACGTTGCCAATTATCAAAAATAGGTTGCCCCATAAAAGGAGATCTAAAATATGGGGCAGAGCGTTCTAACCCTGATGGAGGAATTAGTTTGCATGCAAGAAAAGTTTCTTTTGTTCATCCGGTATCGAAAACGGAAATAGAAATAACAGCACCAGTTCCACAGGATAACTTATGGCAAGCATTGGAACAATTAACTAATAACTTATAATATTCAAAACTACTTTTATGGCTATAATTGACCTTATTTCATCAGCTTTAAATATCAGGACTAATCAAATACAGAAAACAATAGAACTGCTGGATTCCGGTGCTACAATTCCATTTATAAGTCGTTATCGTAAGGAAGTGACCGGTGGATTGGACGAAGTTCAGATTGCTGCTATTAAAGAGCAGAATGACAAATTAAATGAACTGATTAAACGAAAAGAAACTATACTGAAATCGATAGAAGAACAAGAAAAATTGACTCCTGAGCTTAAAAACCGCATTGAGAATTGCTGGGTATCTTCTGAACTGGAAGATATTTACCTTCCATATAAACCGAAACGTCAGACCCGTGCTGAGATTGCCCGTAAAAAAGGATTAGAACCGTTGGCTAAACTTATTATGGGACAACAGAGGATGGATGTGGAAGAAAAAGCACTTCCTTATGTAAAAGGTGAGGTGAATGATGTAAAAGAAGCCATTTCCGGAGCTTGTGATATTATTGCCGAATGGATAAATGAAGATGAATATGCTCGTAATACAATAAGGAATTTATTCGAGAAAGACGCTGTTATTACATCAAAAGTAGCCAAAGGAAAAGAAGAAGAAGGAGACAAATACAGAGACTATTTTGATTTTTCAGAAAAGTTGAGTAAAGCATCTTCACATCGTATTTTAGCCATACGAAGAGGGGAGTCGGAAGGTATCCTGAGGGTAAATATATCTCCGGACGAAGATACGGCACTGGAGAGGTTAGACAAACGTTTTCTTAAAGGGGATAATGATAACAAGGCTACCAATTATGTAGCCGATGCTATAGAGGATTCTTATAAACGGCTTTTAAAACCGTCTATTGAAAATGAGTTTGCAGCTTTATCTAAAGAAAAGGCAGATGAGGAAGCTATAAGGGTTTTTATTGAAAATCTGCGTCAATTACTTCTAGCCGCTCCATTAGGACAGAAAAGGGTATTGGGTATAGATCCCGGTTATCGTACAGGTTGCAAACTTGTATGTATCGATGCAGAGGGAAACCTGCTTCACAACGAAACTATTTATCCGCATCCGCCACAGAATGAAACCTCAAAAGCTGGCAGTAAAGTAGTTAAGCTTGTCACTACCTATAATATAGATGCTATTGCCATTGGTAATGGTACAGCTAGTCGCGAAACGGGAAGGTTTATAACAAACCTTCGTTACGAAAAGGAAGTAAAAGTATTTGTTGTAAGCGAAAATGGCGCATCAATCTATTCGGCATCCAAGATTGCCCGTGAAGAATTTCCTGACTATGATGTGACGGTTCGCGGTGCAGTATCGATAGGACGTCGGTTAATGGATCCGCTGGCAGAGTTGGTAAAGATTGATCCGAAATCAATCGGCGTAGGGCAGTATCAGCATGATGTTGATCAAACAAAATTGAAGAAATCGCTTGATTTGACAGTAGAAAGTTGCGTAAATCTCGTCGGGGTGAACGTAAATACTGCAAGTAAACATCTTTTGACATATGTTTCAGGCCTAGGGCCTACTCTTGCTCAGAATATTGTGGATTATCGTGCCGAACATGGAGCATTCAAATCCCGTAAAGAATTGAAGAAAGTTCCACGTATGGGAGAAAAAGCTTTTGAGCAATGTGCGGGATTTCTTCGTATTGCAGGAGCTGAGAATCCATTGGATAATTCTGCTGTGCATCCTGAGAGCTATTATATTGTGGAACAAATGGCGAAAGACCTAAAAACTTCTGTGAAAGATTTGATTGAAAACAAAGAACTGAAAAAATCTTTAGAATTAAAAAAGTATATAACGGATACAGTAGGGCTACCTACTTTGAATGATATAATTGATGAACTTGACAAACCGGGACGTGATCCCCGAAAGAGTATTAAGATGTTTGAATTTGACCCAACTATTCGAACTATTGAAGATTTAAGAGAAGGTATGATATTGCCTGGTATCGTTACTAATATTACCAACTTTGGTTGCTTTGTTGACGTGGGTATTAAAGAAAATGGACTGGTTCATATTTCAGAATTGACAGATCGATTTGTATCTGATCCGACAGAGATTGTATCGCTGCACCAGCATGTAGAAGTAAAAGTACTATCTGTGGATTTAGGACGTAAAAGAGTACAGCTATCAATGAAAAAATAAAATTATCAGGGGACAAGAGATCAAGTCCCTGATAATTTTATTTTTATATTAATTCTTTATTTGAGGATATCTTTCCTAAAGGACTCGGTAAGATAAAACTAATAAAACTAATTTAAAAATGTTTACTTCTAAAGGTTTTAAAATAAAATCGATGCGTTTTGATCTTTTTTTAATATTAATTAAATTTTAATTAATTAATGCTTTTTATTTCAGTATTAATTTATTATTTTTGCATGATAATGAATGCTCAACAAATAAAATAGAGAAAATAATAGATTTTAATAGTGGAGATAAATCAATTTATACTATATTGTTTTTGGAGGAGATAATTTCTTTTCTTTGGAATATTTTATATACTTAATTGGGTTCAAAGTCTATTCAACTGGAAAATTCGATTGCAGTATCCCGTAAATATTTTTATGATATAATGAGACTATATAAAAAGATGATCTTAACAACATTAATTGAAAATTGAAATATAATAAGTAGCATATGTTGTAAATCTTAATGAAAGATTAACATATGAAGCTTTTATCTTAGTTCAGACTCATTTATCTTAGTTTGAGTTTTCAAGAGAGAATTTTTAAACATCAAAATGACTAATGCCCAGTTCGCTAAATATTGATGTTATCTTATAATTCTCGTACAATTTTAGAATATTTTTATTTTTTAAGAGGGAGTCGATGTATCCTTCAATAGCGAAGCTGTTGTCAGTTTTCAGAAAATAACTTGACTTGTATTTTATATAAAATGCAGAATATAAATCAATTATCTCATCGAAATAATTATTCTCAAGATGTCATATTACAAATCAAATGTATGGTTTGCAGCTCGTGTGAGGCGTAACCAAGAAAAGTTAGTGAAAGCAAAGTTAGAGCAACTTGGTGTGAAAAATTATGTCCCGTTTAGAAAAGAAATTCGTAGGCGTAAAGATCGAAAGATTGAAATTTCAACACCTGTCATACCTAATATTGTTTTTATATATACAGATTTTTACACTGGAATTTCTATAGCTAATGACTATGGTATCAAAATTTCATATATGAAAGCGATGGATGGCAAAAGTCTGCTCACTGTTCCGCAAAAGCAAATGGATGATTTTAGATTGATTTGTGAAAGTAGTGTACAATGTTGTTTGGAGGAAACTTTTGAGAAGGGGGATCGTGTATTGGTTGTTGATGGATGTCTGAAAGGTGTAGAAGGAGAGTTATTAGATACAAGTAAAGATAATAGTAAGATGCTTATAAGACTTGATGGAATTGCAACTTTTAAGTTAACAGTTCCGGCTAATATATTAAGTAAAATGCCAAACTAAATTAATCTAATCTACTAATTGGAATTAATGGCTTCATTATCAGAAATGTTAAAATAAATGGGAAATCTCTTTACTATCAATACAGGTTATAGGGATAAATTACGTAATTTACAATATCTAAACCGAGGTATTGTATTTATCCTTGATTTAGTACTATCCTGTATTGGTACATTGTGTGCATTATTAGTTGTTTGGTTTATAAAGGGCAGGAGCGATATACTTTATTCCATAGAATATGTTATGGCTTTAGCAACTGTAATCTCTGCACTCTTGTTTTTCTTCTCTCGTTCATATAAAAGGAGTATCAGATTCTCGACTCTCAGAGAACTAAATGGAATATTCTTTTTATTGACTGTTAAATGCTTATTATTGTCGTTGGTCGTCATAAGACAGGAAATGTTAAATATAAGACATATTATAACTTGTGGATTGCTAGATATGGTCATATCCTCATTTTTTATGATTTCATCCCGTGTTTTTATAGTGAGTATTTACCACTCCGTTTTATATAAAGATAGTAAAACAAATAATGTATTAGTTTATGGTGATAATGACTATGTATCACTACTTGCTTCTCAGATAAATGGTAATGAGAAAATTCCATATAGGGTAGTTGGAATCTTAAGTAAAATACCTCGAAGGAAAGGATTTAAAATTGCTGGGTTACAAGTCTATACTTGGGACGGAGATTTAGATAAATTATTACTTTCTGTTAAACAAAATATAACCCATATTGTATTCACTAACTATACGGATTTTAACTCTGAAAGTAATGGCCTGGTATATGGTTGTATAGAATACAATATAAAAATGTTGATGGGAGGGGAAATACAGTCATTAGATAAGCAAAATATGCAACATCAAATAAAGAACATTGATATTGAAGATCTTCTGCAACGTGACGAAATAACAATAGACATAGAAAGTATATCTCAGGAAATAAAGGATAAAGTAGTGTTGGTAACGGGCGCGGCAGGCTCAATAGGCCGTGAAATCTCTATACAGCTGGCAAGTCTTGATGTAAAGCGGTTGATACTATTGGATATTAGCGAAACACCATTACATAATCTGGAACTTGATATACAGAAGGGATTTTCTAACCAAGATATTACTTTCATATTAAATGATGTTCGCTCCGAAACAAGAATAGAGGATGTGTTTGAACGGAATAAACCTGATTTTGTTTTTCATGCAGCTGCCTATAAGCATGTTCCTATAGTAGAGGATAATCCTTGTGAAGGAGTTCTTACAAATATCTGGGGAACAGTAAATATTGCCCGTTATTCGCAGCTTCATAAAGTGAAAAAGTTTATTATGATATCTACAGATAAAGCTGTAAATCCGACAAGTGTAATGGGAGCTACTAAGCGGATAGCAGAGCTTTGTGTTCAAGGATTGAACAATATATCTGATACTCAGTTTATCACAGTTCGTTTTGGAAATGTTTTAGGTAGTAATGGTTCAGTCATCCCTTTATTTAAAGAACAAATAGCAAGAGGAGGCCCAGTAACTGTCACACATCCCGAGATGATACGGTATTTTATGACGATCCCCGAAGCATGTAGATTAGTATTACAGGCAACAACTATGGGACGTGGTGGAGAAATATTTGTTTTTGACATGGGTGAGCAGGTAAAAATAGACAATCTTGCCCGTAAAATGATATTACTTTCAGGACTTATTCCCGATGAAGATGTAAAGATAGAATACACAGGTCTTCGTCCAGGGGAGAAATTATATGAAGAGTTGCTGACCGATGTTGAGTCTACTCAAATGACTAAAAATGAAAAGATAAGGATAGCACAGGCTGATAGAATAGACGCTCGGGAATTAACTGCAAAAGTGACAAAGCTTATAAAATATGCTGAAAATGCAGACATTACTAACACTATCAAAATAATGAAACAAATAGTTCCTGAATTTAAGAGCAATAATTCAGAATTTGAGGTTTTTGATAGAGAGAAGTTTGTCGTATACAGATAAGAATAAAAGATGAATGTCGTTCAGAAACCAATAAGAGTATTAATGCTTTTCACTATTCTCAATAGAGGAGGGGCCGAGACTATGGTGATGAATTATCTACGAAAAATAGATCGTTCAAAGGTTATCTTCGATTTTGTAGTACATCGTGAAGAAAGAGGAGCTTATGAAGAAGAAATAGAAAGTATGGGTGGTCGGATATTTAGATTTCCTCCACCAAGGGTATTGCATACTTCTTCTTATAAAAAGTTTGTTTCAGACTTTTTCGATTCCCATCCCGAATATGAGATGATACATGGTCATTGTTCAGAACTTGGTTATTTTGTATATAGGGAGGCACATAGGCGGGGATTTAAATTCATTGCGACGCATGCTCATAACGAACCTGTTGGATTTAATATAAAAACGCCGATAAGAAATGTGCTTAAATTGGCAATGCGTCCTTATCTAACACATTATTTTACATGTAGCAGGGGAGCAGCAAGATGGCTGTTCGGGAAGCAACTGGCAAAGAAAGTGATTTTCTTTCCTAACGCAATCGATGCTTGTTCTTTAGTGTTTGACCCCGAAAAGAGGAAAAAAGTAAGATATGATAATGGATGGTCACAGCATTTAGTTGTTGGTAATATTTCAAGATTCTCATATCAAAAGAATCACTTATTTCTGTTAGATATATTTATAGAGGTAGTCAGTAAAGAACCATTAGCAATATTGGTGCTTATAGGCACTGGAGGAGAAATGGAGAAGAAAGTAAAAGATAAAGTTTTACAATTAGGTTTGAAAGACAATGTGAAGTTTATGGGAAGCCGCTCCGATATTCCCGATTTGTTACAGGCAATGGACTTATTCTTATTCCCTTCACACTTTGAAGGTTTGAGCGTTGCTCAGTTGGAAGCGCAAGCATCAGGGTTAAAAATCATAAACTCAACAAGTATATCTAAAGATGGAACGATAGTTCCCGAGTTGATTGAATCTTTATCTTTAGACCTCTCGGCTAAAAAATGGGCTGAAAGAGTGTTATCCTCCATAAATAATTACGAACGAAAAAATCGTTTCCAAGAGATATCAGAGGCAGGATTCGATATAAATAAAAATGCAGAATGGCTTCAAAATCTATATATAACAGAAAGCCAACGCTGACTGTATTTACTCCGGCCTATAACCGCGCTCATACAATAGAGTTGTGTTACAAGAGCCTGTTGCGCCAAACTTCATCGGATTTCAAATGGCTGATAATAGATGATGGCTCTACTGATTCTACTAGCGATCTGATTAAAAGTTGGATTAAAGAAGATAAAATATCGATAGAATATCATTATCAGGAAAATCAAGGAATGCATGGAGCACATAATATCGCATACCGACTGATAGATACAGAACTGAATGTATGTATAGATTCGGATGATTATCTGGCTGATAATGCTGTAGAACTTATCGTTAATAAGTGGAAAAAGGATGGTTCGGAGAAATATGCAGGGATAATGGGATTAAATGCCAGATTTGATGGAACCATAATTGGTACTAAGTTTTCGGTACTCCGTACTACACTTTCGGATTTTTATATGCGAGGTGGGTGTGGAGATAAGAAATTAGTTTATCGCACATCAGTAATAAAAGATGTACCCGAATATCCTGTCTTTGAAGGAGAGAAATATGTAGGACTTGGGTATAAATATCAGCTTGTCGATTTGAAATATGAATTGTTGACGATAAATGAAGTATTGTGCTATGTCGATTATCAAGCCGATGGTTCTTCAATGAATATGTATCAGCAATATTTCCGTAATCCAAGGGGATTTGCTTTTATTCGTAAGGAATCGATGAAACATCATCCTTCACGCAAACGGAGATTTATAGAGTCGGTACACTATGTCAGTTCGAGTATTATTAGCCGTAACACTGGGTTCATATCCGAATCCCCATCTAAGTTTATAACGGTATTATCTATTCCTTTTGGGGGGATATTATATTTATGGCTTTTGTTTCAGTATAAACGAAATAAAATGATGACTCCTAAATAAGATAAGGGATTTATATGATAGATTTTATTCCCTCATATTTATATACCGATCTTTTCAATTATTTCATTTTTGTTCTGATCATCGTAGTTGCATTCGAATGTTTCTCGGATAATTTATTTAAACCCGAAGTTAAGGCTATGAATAATGTTGTAGCCTATATAGTTGCCATTGTAGTGATTTTGTATATGGGATTGCGTCCGGTCTCTCCTTATTTTGGTGATACAGTAGTATATGCAGAATCTTTTTATAAACTGCAAATGAACGTCCATCAATACCGGATATTGGCAGAAGGAGAATGGGTTTTTAATGCTTTAATGTTTTGGTTTGCTAAGTATAGCAATATCCACATGTTCTTCTTGTTTTGTTCAGCTATTTATGTAGGAGCGTTGTGGTGGGCATTTAAGCGCATCTTTGAAGAAGATTTTTTTATACCATTCATTATAGCAATGGGTATGTTTACATTTTGGAGTTATGGGGTAAATGGTATCAGAAACGGTATGGCTGCCTCCATAATAATTCTCGCTTTGAGTTTCAGGCAAAAAATTCCGGTGATGGTGTTATTGGTTTTCCTGGGATTGGGAATTCATAAGACAATGTATCTTTTGCTTGCAGCGGCGGCACTTACATGGTTTGTCAAAGACTCTAAGTTATATTTGGGGATATGGGTAGGCTGCATACTTGTTTCGCTTGTGGCAGGTAATTCTATTGCAAATATATTGGCAAGCAGTAATTTGATAGGAGACGATAGGTTTGCAAATTATATTTCAGGCAATAATACAGAAGATACTTTTAGTCATACCGGTTTCAGATGGGACTTTTTGTTGTATAGCGCTATACCTGTTGCAGTGGGCTATTACCTTATATTTAAAGAACAATATACTGATAAGTTTTATATATGGATATATAATATTTACCTGATGACCAATGCTTTCTGGATTATTGTTATCAGGGCGAGTTTTTCAAACCGTTTTGCTCAAATATCTTGGTTTCTTATTCCCTTAGTATTGGTCTATCCGTTTTTCATGAAGAAATTCTGGAACGATCAACCCGTTAAGATCGGGTATATTGTGATAATATCATACCTGTATACATTTTACTTAGTATTCCTTGATTGATGAAAAAGCTAATACGTGTAGCGGCAGCTCCTATGTCTCTTGATCTCTTATTACGGGGGCAGCTTCAATTTCTTAATAACTACTATGAAGTGGTAGGCGTGGCATCTCCTGACAAAGATATACACAGAAAGATTTCAGAGCGGGAGGGAATACGTACAGTAGAGTTAGAAATAGAGCGGAAAATATCATTGTTTAAGGATTTGAAGTCATTGATTATGTTATATATACTTTTTCGGAGAGAAAAGCCTTATATAGTACATTCTATAACACCAAAGGCCGGATTACTATCAATGTTGGCCGCTTGGGCGGCAAGAGTTCCGGTAAGAATACACACATTTACGGGACTTATTTTTCCTTGGGAAAAAGGATATATGAGTAGGTTGCTTAGAATAATGGATAGCCTGATTTGTAAAGCTGCGACTTCTGTTATTCCGGAGGGTGAAGGCGTAAGAAATGATTTGATAAGTAATAAGATGGCAAAAAAGCTTTCAGGAGTATTAGCTAATGGAAACATTAATGGTGTAGATTTAGACTATTATAAGCCAATTCCTAAAATTACAGATAATGCTGTTACCCGATTTGTCTTTGTTGGAAGAATTGTACAAGATAAAGGGATAGAGGAGTTAAAAGAAGCTTTTGAGCAATTAGATAACGCCGAATTAGTACTTGTTGGCTCTTTTGAGCAAGAGCTTAATCCTCTGAGTGATAGTTGCTGTAAGTGGATTACGCAGGGTGAAAGAGTCACAAGTATCGGATTTAAAGATGATATTCGACCTTATCTTTCTGATGCAGATGTATTTATATTTCCTTCTCACCGCGAAGGTTTTCCAAATGCGCCGATTCAGGCTGGAGCAATGGGACTTCCTACCATCGCAACCGATATCTGTGGATGCAACGAAATTATTATCGATGGAGTAACGGGATTATTAATTGAGCCTTATAATGCAGGCCAACTTTATAAAGCAATGGAATTCTTAGTTGAGAATCCTGAGTTAAGGAAGACAATGGGTGTAAATGCCAGAATGCATATCGCAGAAAAGTTTTCGCATAAGAATGTGTGGAACGCTTTATTAGAATTCTATCAAAATGTACAGTAAGTTCATTAAACGAATCCTCGATATCATAGGAGCTGTTTTAGGGTTGATATTGACACTGCCAGTATTATTAACAGTAAGCATATTACTAGTTATAGTCAATAATGGTTGTCCTTTCTTTTTTCAATACAGACCTGGAAAGAACGGTAAAATATTCAGAATTATAAAGTTTAAAACAATGAGTGATAAACGAGATGAGAATGGAAAATTATTACCGGACTCAGAAAGAATTCACTCAATAGGACGGTTTATAAGATCAGTATCCGTAGATGAACTGCCACAAATGATAAATGTATTATTGGGAAATATGAGTTTTATCGGTCCTCGCCCCTTATTACAGGAATATCTATCATTATATGATCCTGCACAGGCTCGCCGGCATGATGTGAAGCCGGGAATAACAGGCTGGGCACAGATAAATGGACGCAATACTATTTCGTGGGAACAAAAATTTGAATATGATGTATGGTATGTAGATAATATAAATCTTAAGCTTGATATAAAAATTATCTGTATGACCATACAAAAGATAGTAACCCGCTATGGAATCGATTCAGATGAAAATACAACAATGATTCCGTTTGATGTATATTATCGTCAATCAAAATCAGTTTTATAATGAGAGATTTAATCGTTTTTGGAGCAGGTGATCTCGGCAAATTTATTGTCTATAATATCAATATTTTTGGTGACGAGTACAATATACTGGGGTTTATGGATGAGGATATAAACAAAGTAGGATGGACACTTTGTGGTTTACCAATATTTGGCATAGACTATTTGAAACTGAATAAAATAGATGATTTATCTATAGTTATAGCTATAAACTCCCCGAAGGCTGAAAGATAAAATAAATGCCAGATGTAAAGTAGCATGGATTCATACAGATTATTCTAATATCGCTATAGATGTGAAATGTGAATTACAGACATGGAACGCATATCAGCATATTGCTGCCATTTCGGAAGATACTAAAAGAGCATTTCTCTCAAAATTTCCATCTTTATCATCTAGGGTTATTGTCATTGAAAATATCCTTTCAGTAAATTTTATAAGAGAACAGGCTTTATTAGAAAAACCACAACTGCATGGGGAAATAAAGCTGCTCACAATTGGACGGTTCTGTTATGCCAAGGCATTGGACAGGGCAGTGGAAGTTTGTGCTCGTTTGATTAAGAATGGGATACCCATTAAATGGTATATCATTGGTTATGGTGACGATAGTGATATACAAAGAGCAATAGAAGAATACAATATGCAAGAGCATTTTATCATATTAGGAAAGAAATTGAATCCTTACTCATATATAGCTGCCTGTGATATATACATACAACCTTCGCGCTATGAAGGTAAGGCTGTTACAGTGAGGGAAGCCCAGATATTAGGGAAGCCGGTTGTGATAACGGATTTCAATACCTCAGCAAGCCAGTTAAGGAATGGTTTTGACGGGCTTATTGTACCAATGGATATTGATGGTGCAGCAAAGGGGATACAATCTCTTATAGAAAATAAAGCTTTACAGGAAGAATTTCGGAAAAACATGAAAGCTACCGATTATGGAAATTCAGACGAAGTGGAATTTATATATTCTTTATTATGAAATTGTTATATATAACCAATGGCATAACCGGAATTGGAGGCCTTGAGCGTGTACTTTCAGTAAAAGCTTCCTACTTTGCTGATAATATGAACTACGATATCTGTATTGTATCGCTAAATGAAGAGGGTAAGGAATCGTTCTATGAATTCAGCCCTAAGATAAGTTTTCGTACAATAAAGGTAGGGCGAAATAAACTGAAATATTTGTCGGGTATACGCCGTATAGTTAATGAGTTTGCTCCTGATGTTATATCTGTCTGCGATGATGGGATAAAAGGCTTTGTAGTACCTCTTTGTATTTTAGGAAAAGCCAAAATTGTTTATGAAAGACATATATCGAAAGAGATGTTTACAGGAGGACTTCCTCCTAATCTTAAACAGCGGATATTCTTTATGCTGATGGATATGTCATGTCAATTCTATCATAAATTTGTAGTATTGACAAATGATAATAAGTTGCAATGGAAATCCCGAAATGTTGAAGTAATACCTAACCCACTTTCTTTCTATCCTGATTCTGTATCGAGTCTGAATAAGAAGCGTATCATTGCAGTGGGAAAAATTTCGGTACAAAAAGGGTATGATCGCTTATTGGAGGTATGGAAACTTATTAGACATAAATATCCCGATTGGACTATTGATATATATGGAGCTGGATATTTCCCTGTCAACGGCGAATTTTCAGGAGATTCGAAGAATGTTTCTATACAAATAAATAAGCCTGTAAAAAATATTAAGGATGAATATTTATCTTCTTCGATTTATGTGTTACCATCACGTTTCGAGGGATTTGGGATGGTGCTGGTTGAAGCTATGGCATGCGGAATACCTTGCGTGGCATTCGATTGTCCTTGTGGCCCCAGGGATATTATAAGGGATGGCGAAGACGGTTTCTTAGTTGAAAACGGAAATATAGAGCAGTTTACTGAACGGCTTTCCCTGCTTATCGAGAATGAGAAGATACGTAAAAAAATGGGAGAAAAAGCCCGTCACAATGTGCAGCGTTATAATGTTGACGTTATTGCCCGGCAATGGGATCGGTTATTTAAAAGTTTATGATAAGTATAATTGTGCCAGTCTATAATGCAGAGCATTATTTGGTTAAATGCTTGGATAGTCTGTTAGGGCAGACTTATTCGAACATAGAAATTATATGTGTTAATGACGGATCACAAGATAAAAGCAGCTCGATTCTTGCCTATTATGAAGGTAAGGATAAACGCCTGAAAGTGATTACTCAGGAGAATAAGGGTATATCTTCGGCTCGTAACCGAGGAATAAGAGAGGCGCAAGGAGAATGGATTATGTTCGTTGATTCTGATGATTGGATTGATATTGCTACATGTGAGAAAACAATAGCTTTAGCAGTAGACAACAATTTAGATATAGTGCTGTGGGCATATAGACGCGAATTCAGAAATAACAAGAGTACTCCTCGCTGCTTAATGAATGAAGATAAATTGTTTAATAAGGTGAATATACAGTCGTTACATCGTCTGATGATAGGGCCTGTTGGTGCAGAATTACGAGATCCAACATTACTCCATTCATGGGGAACTATATGGGGGAAGCTTTATTCCCGTAAAGTAATTTCCGGAATTAAGTTTGTAGATACGAAGATTATTGGCTCAGCGGAGGATGTATTGTTTAATGTCGAAGTATTTGTTCATGTAAAAAGGGCATTTTATCTAAATGAAGCATTGTATCATTACCGGAAAGATGAAAAATCGTTTACCGGAGGTTATAATCCGCATCTTAATGAACGCTGGGCAAATCTTTATACAATGATGTCTGACATAATTATCAGGTACAATCTTCCTCCAGACTTTCACCAAGCTCTCAATAACCGAATTGCTTTAGGGCTGATAGGACAAGGTCTGAACGAGTGTAAATCTTTACGAAATAGAGGTGAGATAATCCACTCTTTAAAACTGATAATAGCACAAAAACAGTATTACTCAGCAATTCAAAGTTTATCTCTCAAATGTTTTCCTTCCCATTGGCGACTCTTTTTCTGGGCGGCTAAAAATAAAAGAGTAAATGTACTTTATATCCTTTTGATAATAATATCTCACATTAGACAAATATAGTTTATAATAAAGAATGAAGAACATATCGCTCCTATGTTATCGTAAAGCTCATTCTGCTTCTCCTGTTTTTCTATTTGCTTTATATGGTATAAGCAGTAATCTTCATTTTCTTTATATGGCAGTCGTTTCAGTTTTTTCCAGTTCACCAGCTTTTCATGTACTTTATCTTTCCATTCTATCCCTTTACCTAGTTTGAGTATCCGCATTTGTAAATCCGGATAGTTTATACGTCCTTTTCCATCTATTGTCCAATCCCAACTTTTGATATGTTCTTCAGTAATGCCTTCCACATAATTCACACGTGGAACAAAGAAGCAATCATATTTATAATGAAGAAAAAGCCTGAACTTAAGCTTTTTGAGTAAAGCCCTATTAGGTATTTCATCGGCATCTATCTGGAAGAGATAATCACCTTTTGCATATTCGATCAGATGATTTTTATAGGTCGCAAAATCTTTGTTTAGAGGGAACGATATATGTTTGATATTCTTATATGTGTCTAATAAGGTATTTATCTCAGCTAAAACCTCATCAGTAACATTTTCTTCGTCAGATAATATGATGATTTCATCCTTAGGGCTGATATTAGGAACCAACACTTTCGTCAATCTCCTGAGTTCATCTATTTCGTTATAGACGGTAATACCATAAGAGATCTTTATCAGTGGCCAGAATAGTTTCATTATATCTCAGCTATAAGTTGATTTTTATCAGAAGATTAGCCTTACGGATTGTATGTTTATAAAACAGGGAATGTAATATTTTTTTCACCCTTTTTTCATTTTTGCGTTTGTTTACGATACTGTTGATCCTTCTTATATATTTGAAGCTTCTTTCATCTAGCTTTTCCCCATCTATATTTACCGTGACAGGATAGCTATTCCTGAAATCGGTAATTGAAAATATTCGTTTTGACAAATCGTATTTAGTTTTACGTTGCTCTTCTCTTATATATTCATCAAAATTGTTGTCAACATAAAGATGAGTTGCATAAGGTTCTACTTCTCTGATCAGATCAATATTGGCATTCTTTAAAAGAATAGCAGTTTTATAAGTAGCAGATCTATCATTATAAGAAGAGAAGCCCCATTTTCTGGAAAAATTACGTTGGGAGTTTTCTTCTATTTCTTTGGTTTTCTTTATTGCTTCTTCCGAAAAACGGGATGTTTTACTCACAAAGTGATAACAGATAGCATCAAGGGACGTTATCATCTTCATGTTTAATTGTTCTAACCTGAGGAAGATATCATCATCCTCGAAAAACATTGGTGAAAAAAGATTGTCAAATCCTCCTATTCTTTTTAAGATGTTTGTTTCCAGCGAAAGGAAAAACCTTAATTCGATTGAATGGCTAACCTGACCTGAATATTCCAGTCTTTTCTCACCAGAGAATTTATACAAGTCCTTAAGTCGAAGACTTTGTATATCAGTACCAAAATCTTTTACTATTTTCCCTATTCTTTCATCTCCACTATATATAGGCGGTTCTATAAAAGAATATCCTACCACAGTATTATCATTCAAATGTTTGGCGATATTCTCAAGGAAATATGGAGTTAGTACCATATCATTATGGAGTAGTACCATATAATCTTTAGTTGCTAATTCTATACATTTATTATATGCGTCGGCTAAGGATTTATTAATAAGCTCATAATAGAATCTCATATTACTATCTTCTAATGAGTCCAGCCACTCATGAGTGCCGTCCGTACTGCCATAGCTAACAAAAATGATCTCAACATACGGATATATGTTGCGGGTAGTCTCATAAAAATTCTTCGAATATTCCAGATTGTTTTTTAATCCGACAAGCAAGGATATACTAAAGTCATTATTTCCCATCTATATAATCAATTGCTTTAGTGAATTTATCAACAATAGTAGTCCAGTTATAATTCTCTTCAACATACCTTATTCCATTCTGAGCTATTACGATCTTTTTATCATCAGATAAAGTAAGAATCCTGTTCAGGCAAGATATGAAGTCATTCTTATTACTGTATGTAAATCCGGCTCCACTGGTTTCAATATGTTTCTCCAGTACTTCGCTTTTGGATGTTGCCAATACAGGTTTGCCCATTATCATTGCTTCAAGGGTTACCATGGAGAGGCTTTCGAACCGGGATGGGATTATAAGAGCCTCACTATACTGAAGATATCTTGATTTTTCCTCGTCACTGACAAAGCCAGTAAGGATAATATCCTTACTTATTTTTAGTTTTTTCATAAAGTTGTTTCCAACCAGTACTAACTTGACATCATCTTTTACTTTCTTCTTATAATCATTGAAGTATTCGATCAACTCTTTGCATCCCTTGTTCTTATCTATACGGCCTATATATAAGAAATATCTTGTATTCAATGGATTCGTTGAGAGTGCATAGTCCGGTTTATCGAAACCGACTCCTGCTATATCTGACCTTATTTGTTTCGATTGTGGGTAAGTCCTTTCTACTAACTCTTTTTCTGATAATGTATTGTACATTATAAACTTAGGATGTGAGAACAATTTCTTAAAGTCACTGAAATAGAATGGCGTTTCATCGTGAGCCGTAGGAATGAGAATACTTTTGTCTCCAACCTGTTGGATTCCAATGTAAGTAGGGTAGTATAAATATGTAAAGAATATAAAAGCAGCATAATTATCTTTCTTCTCCTTTATATAATCAACAAGGCTGGGACAAAGCGGTCCTTGTGCTTCGATCCATTCATCAAATAAATGGCTGTGATTGATCTTCTTCTTATACAGAGCCTTTTTGACAGGAAGAATAAAGAAGTTCTTCCAAGTAATCTTACCTTTAGAATACCGGAGATTCCTTCTCAGATAATGCGACAACTTTCCGTTCCTCTTCATATCCTTTTTCAAGGAACTGAAGCGCATTACCTTTATACCGTTAACCCTTTCTTCTCCCTCCTGATAATAGTTCTCCCATGTAATATAATCTTTGGCGCAGGTGGTCAAAACCTCAATCTCGTATTTTTCATTCAGATGCTCGGCAAGCATTCGGGCATGCATCTCTGCACCGCCATTTACATCAATACTATATCGTTGAACTACTATTGCTACTTTATCCATATTTGGTTAAATCCTAAAGGAGACCAAAGATATGCATTTTTGCGGCCATTTTCAAATATAGAAGTAGATGAATCAAGACAAAATCACAGTATTTATTGACTCTCAAAAAAGAAACAGTTACTCAGATAGATAGCAGTACTATCAAGTCTTATGACTATTTATCAGCCAGTTATGAGATGGCGATTTTCTAGAGGTAACGATTTGGAAACAAAACTATGCTTTTTGATTATTTCCCTCTGAATCAGCTATTTGTATTGGCTATAATTCGGGGTAGGTAACGGATAAGTAACGAGATAACTTCATCAATTTACCCCACTTTAAGCAGGTTGATTAGCTTGGCACAAAGATAGTGAAATATTTCTAATCTAACTCTTCAACAATTCTAAAAACACAACTCCTCGCTTTGTTATCCTGAGTTTTTGCTTCGGATGATTTTTACTTTCAGGGATGGTGTCTTCTATGAGTTTATCTTCTGTTAGCTTTGATAATATTTTATATAACTGACCTGAAATTTGCTTTTGCCCAAGT
>JAITVH010000093.1 GCA_031285905.1 Prevotella sp. | reverse complement strand
CTTTATTATCATCCTTTTTTGAAGGATCGCCATCCTTATTATCCTGTATATAGTCATGAACAGTTTGCCACTCTACTTCATTACCATTTTCATCCTCATATCTATTATTATCCCAATTGTATGTATAACTCATCCCTGTCGGGTCGATAAATTTAATCGGATTATTACCACAATACGCATACGGATTAATATTATAGTATTTCTCCGCCAGCGGATCTACCGTTGTAAATCTTGCGACCGTCGGGTCATAGTGCCTTGCCGAATAGTCGTACAGGTTCACGTCATTTCTCCTGTCCAACTCTTTCCCATTGTACTTATAGGGCTGAATATTATGTTCTGCTGCTGATCCTCCCGCGAAAGACATACCGAACGGATAATATTGCGTACTCTGTACTACCGATGCCGCCGCGTCGGCTACTATCCGGTTGTTGCCCAAATGGTCGTTGATGTAAAAGTAATACTTTCCCGATTCATAATAACCACCATCAACCAGAATTCTTTTCAGTATGCCATCTTCATAAATCTTATTCCCTGCATAGTCGGTGCTTTTAGTGGTGTAGGTTACTATTGGATTGGGATTCAGGACTCCACCCAGACTGTATGTGATTATCGGGCTTGGCCCTCCTTCCTTTTGAACGTGTTGTACAACCTTATATTTAATCCCCGCCCAATTATAAAAGTACTCGTTGTAACCTTTAATCAGAAGGGAATTTGTTGTAATTGTCGATGGAAGGTTTAATGAGTTATAAGTTATCCTTATTTTTTTGTTATCGTCTTTTGTCATTGCCCCATTTGCATTGAACTCATACTCTACTGCCGTTGTATCAGTGGCAGAGGTAATTTTCTCATCGAAATCGGTTGAAGTTACAATGTAGACCCTGCGTGCGTCATCAGAGATATTTTTCAGCTGATTACCCCTGTATCTGTACTTCAGGCTGTCGATTACCCCGTAAGTCGTGGCGTCAGTCAGTCCGTAACGTTGCAGGGTCGTCATATTGCCGTGCTTGTCGTAACTGTATGTTGTATTGAAGTTGCCATCCCCCGTATAGTTCGCCGACTTCAACCTCGACAAATTATCGTAGGCAAAATCGTATGTCTTCCACTGGCCTGCCTGTGCCCATCGCTTGGATGATATATTTCCGTTGTAGGTATAGGCCAATCTTTCTATAAAATGTGCGTTGGTTATGTCGCTTGTCCACGAGCGAATATTATAGGCATAAGTTGTATTCAAGTCAGTATTCTCGCCTTTCCTGTTGGTCTTCAACCTTCCCAGTTCGTCGTAGGTGTTTTCGGCGAGTGTCACGGTTGCCCCTTCGTTCAACCGGTGGGTGGTTTTCAACAACCGTCCCGCATGGTCGTAGGTATAGGCGTAAACTTCGGTCTGGATGTTCTTGCCTGTGGCCGAATGGATATGTTTCTTTTGGTGATACTTTCCTAAAATCAACCATTTTATACATATAACTTATTTATTTACAATAAATTAAAAATATTCAAAGGTTTTAAGAGCAAACGCATTAAAGGATGCATCTTTAGCACTTATGAAATCAACATATGCACTTCCGTCTCTGTGTCCTCGTAAGTCTATATATATTAGAGTAGTGCCTTTCCTAAATTTTACAGTTCTGGTCATTTCTTGGCTCTCGTCCAAAATAATAAATTCACCGATATTGAACTCAGCTCGATTTTCGCTGCCTTTGGAATATGACAGTATGAATGTAATATCGGTTTCCACATCACATACTATTTCAGCTTTAAGTATTGCGCTGTTTTGATCACATGTGATATTTTTCACCGTAACCTGCGGATATTGGATATTGACAGTCGTTGATTTTTCCACGACTTCTTGAGTCTTCAGGTCTACAACTTTACACATCACTGTGTGGTTTTCTTGACGGGCGTATTCCACGGTATATTGATTGTTACTGCTTTCGTTCTTCAGCACACCGTTCACATACCAGAAATATTTATATTGTCCTGAACCACCGTCAGCCGTAGCCTTGAATGTCCCACTGGTACCCGCGAAGGTCGGATTTTCCCCCGATGTCATAACTAACGTTATATTTAGAGCTTGGTAAATGGGAGGATGCCCACTGGCTTGCTGATTGGCAAACCGATATATATAATCAGACTTCAGATATTGTTCATTATCACGGATTTCAGCTAAACGCCCGAAGCTTTCATACCCGAAACGCGTGGCTATCCCACGGGGATCATTGGCTTTAAGCATTCCTACTAACGGCTTATATGTATAAGTTGAAACCATAGCATTCGGAAGTTTGCTTCGTAAGGCATCTATCTTATCCATAATTAACGGCATGGAAGAAATACCCAAAGTATCCGGATTTTCTCCCAAAGCCGTTTTCACCTGTTCGTACGTGGCGTTCTTTATTTCAGCCACAGGATATTGATAGTTGTACGACCATAGGTAAACGGAGCTAATCCCATCTAAGGTTGTAACCTGACGGATATTGCCTCTGGCATCATAGGTATCATAGGTAATATCCGTGCGTAGATTAGTTGCTCCGGAAGCAGAAGTTTGAACTGATGATGGCAGGATAAGCCCTTTCCCGTAATCTTTATACAATATGCGTTCAGTATTCAGTAGCTTGGTATTACTGAATGTTTCTTTTTGGATAACCGACGAGTAACGATTATTGGCAAGCAGTAAATTGCGCATGGACAAATCTACCCCTGCTATGTTCTCATAAGGATAGTAGTACTTTGTACTGAAGGTATTGTTATTGCTCAATCTTTCGCTTTCCATTTTTAAGTTGTATGGGTGGACATTATCATAACTATAGTATTTTGTCTTAGATATATTTCCTTTCGCAGAGTATTCTGTATCCGTTGTAGAGGCAAGTTGCCGTATACCTCTATGGATATAATAATTGTCATGGGGAAAAATATGATAAGGCGAATCGGCATGTAAATAGAGTGAGAACCAAGAATCATAGAAATATATATACCACCCATGAGGAGCTTCTTTGGATGTATGAGTATGAAAAGGGCAACCACATTCATCTATAAATGTGTGCCATCTTCTATTGAATTGTGACGGAGCTCTGATATACTCTCTCACGAAAAGTCCCTTAATTGGGTCTCCCTGTTCAATAAAAATATATGTATTAGCTATTTCATGAACCAAGGTTGGTACGCCATTCTCAATTTTATAGACTGATTTTTTTATTAATTCCGGTTCTGACGATATATAACTGTAATAATGCTTTATAAAAAGGTTGTTTCCGTCGAAATATGACCGGGAATCGGTCAGTTCATCGGGTGTATATATGTATTCATATACTGTTTTTCCACCTTCGCTGTACTCCGTAACGGAGGGATACCATATAGTAGTATTAGTACTCAAGTAAAAGTTAAGATATGAGTAGGGCGTTGTTTCTCTTTGTCTATATGTACATATTGGGAAACCATCTCCATTCAGTTCAAGAACTATTGACTCCTTTATAAAATACTCTTTTCTTGGTACATAAGTAATATTACCATGTCCGGATTCGTTCTCTCCGTATTTATATATCTTATCTATTGTTTTATCCGATATCGGATCATATGTTTTAATCTCTTTAATACGCAAACCACCGGCTAATAGTGTCGTCTTGTAAACATTGTCATAATATCTGTTGGCTTCATAGGTGAAAGAACTGTATCCTCCTGTCGGATATATGATTTTTTCAAGGATATTGGCTTGCATATGTAATTCTGAAGATCCTCTGTTTCCCCATCCGACGGTGACTGTGCTACTGCCGGATGTACTATATTCTACCGGAATTTCCATTTTTGGCACAAAATTCAAACCGATACTGTATTCGTTATAATATCCCCAATAATCTTGGGCGTTCATTTTACTAAAGTTCAGAGGATTATATTTAAGTTGATAAATACCTCCATCACTCAACAAGACTGAACCTAATAGCTTATTGTCTTTAGCTTCCCGTTGAAGAACAATATTCTTTATTTCGTTTCCTTCCGAATCACGTAGAACAATCCTATTCAATTGATAAGAGTCTGTACTTTCATATTCAAAATCAATACACCCAGACGGGGATGTTATAGCTTTCGGAAAGCAATTATAACTTCTGACATCAAATCCATCATCTATTGTTTTTACACCTTCTTTAATTCCTAACTGTGATAAACCGAGTTCGATATCTGAACTGATAGGTATGCAAAGGTTGTCTGTTACAATATCCCTATTCCATTGAACGAAAGCATCATGAACATATTGACTCTTATATGAGAATGTAATTTCGCTGGAATCCGGTAAAATAATCTTATATAACATCCAACTGGAGGAAATCCTACTGGGGTATTGATATTCGGTATATTCTGAGACCACATTTTCTTTTGGATAATATCCAAATTTGTATAATATCCCGTTCTCATCCAATACATCAAATCCATCTAAGCCATTATTAACGATATTTGGTGTGATTTTTAATGCATTAGAGTTAATCTTTACTACTTGCCATGTGTTGTTATTGTTTTGAAGAATAAAATTACCACTGCATGCCGGTAATTGAATTGTAAATATATCATATTCGGTATCAATGAGATCGGCGGTAGGTAATCCAGATCCATTATGTGCTATTTTTTCAAAATATTTAATATTGTTATTAATTGGATCAATGTTATAAGTATTACTATTGGCAAACTCTTGCTCTATATCTTCTGCAGAACGAATTTCATTCGTATTTACAAGATGACGTTCGTCATCCCGGTTATGGATTATTCTGGTTATTCGGAAACTCGGCATCAAAGACCAGCCATAACCTGCTAATCCCGGGCTTTGAGTAACCTTTATTCCTGATGAATGGTAATTTAACGAAAGAGGAATACTATAATTACCGGTCTTAAAATCAAATAATGGAATATTAATATCGGGAATACCTGTCGCCATCGATACCGGATAGCCTAAGTATTTTTGATATTCAAGGGCTAATGCCGGATATGGAATTACTTTATCCGGTCTTTGCTGAGAAAACAATTTTGTACATATTGAGAATACAGCAATAAATAGTAGAAAAATTACATATATTTTTTTCATAGTATGAATTATTTATTTTTTAATGATTATTTCATTTACAAACAACCCATTCGCTGTAATCCGCAGCACATAATTATTCGGTCTGAGGCCGGAACAGTCTATCGTTTCGGTGTATATACCTTTGGACTTCTGCTGAGCCTTGATCCTTTTGACAGGCAAACCCTCGATCGAATAAAGCTCGAACGATACTTTGGCATCCTGCTTCAGGTCATACGCCAGATTCATCTGCGAGATAACAGGGTTGGGATAAACCTTGCAGGTCATTAGATCTTCCAATGTAATGGTCTTGGCGGTAGGGTCATCCTTCGTGGGTGTGTTTTCCGTCTCTTTCCACAATTCATCCAGCAAAGCCTGATTCTCCGGATCGGTATCCAGATACAGATGATCCTGCGGGGGAAAGAAGAAAGCTGTCTTGAATATCTCCGTGCTGTCCGACAGGTTGATGTTCCTGACCGTCTCAAAGACAGGATAACGATAACCCTTGCTGTACCAGCGGCAGGTCTCCATCTGCTTGCCTGCGTTATTCGCTTCATCCATTGTATAGCTGTTCTTGTCGGGTATATCGAAGATAGTCTGTACGGTCTTTACCCGAAGCACGGGACTTAGTGTATCTCCCGACGGTAGTATCATTTTACCGTAGGCATCGGCTGTGGTGGTTATGGTTCCTTCCGTCTGGATATTCACCGTACCCGAGTAAGCCCTTTGGACTTATAGCCGGATTTTGTGGTTTGTCCGTAATTCAATGGAAACCGCATCAGTACCATCGGGGAGGTGTATCTGAGTACAACCGAAGGGTTTTCATGTCCCTGCTGCAACAGGCTGTCATTGACCAGACGGTAGTAATACATGGTATTGTGTTCCGTGCCGACAATCAGTTCGTTGTCCTTTACTCTTTTCCTCTGATAGCGGTTGTCCCCGAGTATATACACCGAATCGCCCTCCAATGGAGGCAAATCATAGTTCAGGGTATACTCGCTGTTTATTGTTTTGAGCTTGCTGAAATCCCAGACTTTGTTTGTCCCGGCTTCTTCGGGGTTAACATACTCGACTTGTTGCTTGATTAATACATCTCCGGGACGGAAGTGGTTGTGAAGGGTGTTCAACTGCCCAAATAGGGGCAACACACCCATAAATGCTGCCGGAAGCATCAGGAGGATCGGTTTCATAGATATTAATTTTTAGTGTCTTAAGTATTACTTGTTACTTGATTTCCTTTTACAGATAATCCCAGTAAATGATTTTCACAGGTCTTTAACTAAAAAGCGAATGCCCTGCTTATTTTTATAATCAGGCTATTTACTTTCGATGAATGCAAATATATATTAATTAAGTTAAATTGTATATAATGAAAGTGCTATTTAACATAAATAGTGCAATTATTTGTTTTCTTTGAAAACAATGTATAAATGTTGAAATTTACATGTATTTACAGTTCATAATTTTTGAAATACCGGAAGAACCAATATTTCAAGTCCATTGGCAGGTGGATAATTATCCCCGTAACGGACAATACCGTCTGCGTCAGGCGAAAAAAACAAGAGAAAATATATACGTTGCTCCACTGTTGGAAAGGATCCCGGTGGTTCAAAAAAGGTATAGTTTTTTTGAACCGCCTTTTTTTATAAATTTAGCACGAATCTTTTCTGCTATTTTAGCTAACGAGTACAGAGAGACAGGAACAGTATCTGTTTCTCTACTGCCAATGTTTATACCTTGTATCTTCATTTTTAATTTATTAAGTTAAGAGCTGGATATGGCTCGAAAATATAAATTTCTATTTTTACGCAAGCATAGTTTTTATGCTTCTATACATCTATCTATTTTGATGTAATATGCTTATTATGAATTGTCTATATATTGATTGTTTTTGTAGAAATATATGTTTTTTATCATACCTTATTTTATAGTACTAAAAATGTAAACACCAAATATTTAATAAATTATACAACATGCTATTTTTGATACCTCGAAATGCCATTAGTATATTTTCTTTTTCAAAATACTTAATGCCTCGCAGAGCATTTCGTTTTTCTGCATTCGGGTTGCCAACGTGAGGCACTCGTATTCCGATAGTCTGGGATGAAGCCTTTTTACTTCTACTGCGATTTGTTTTAATTTTACTGCTGCTTCTTTTGCCTCCATATTGTATAAGTTTTTCTATTTTACATTGTACTTTTTACACATATTGAAAAATTTTCCGATATTGGTACGGTCAGCTTTTAGGCATTCGTTATATTTTTTATCACAATCGGAAGGTTTATATTTTCCTGATATTGCGCTTATATCGTGAAAATATTCGCGCCCTTCTTCTCCCAAGCCAGAGGCTAAAGAACACCCAAGTTCAAACCAATCATCATAGTCATCAGCTATATTTATGAGATCGCCGCATATGTAGTCTACG
>JAITVH010000126.1 GCA_031285905.1 Prevotella sp. | reverse complement strand
ACGACATCAAATACGACAATAAATATTATTCATTACTTAAAAAGATCAAATAATTCTAATGTGAAAATTATTACTTTTCATCCTTTACAAATCTTTACTGAAAAAACCTGACAGGAATGAGAATAAATATGTAATTTTGTCAGGTTTCACTAAACATTGCGAGTAATCAATACGTTTATTGGTAATCTAATTATCGTTTACAAATATGGCAAAACCAGATATTCAACAAGTTAAACAACGCTTTGGGATTATAGGCAATAGTCATGATCTGAACCGTGCTATCGACGTAGCTCTGCAAGTAGCTCCCACGGATATGTCTGTTCTGGTGACAGGTGAAAGTGGGGTAGGGAAAGAGAATTTTCCACAGATAATTCACCAGTTCAGTCACCGCAAGCATGGTACTTACATAGCTGTAAACTGCGGTTCTATACCGGAGGGAACAATCGATTCGGAATTATTCGGACACGAAAAAGGTTCTTTTACAGGAGCTACAGGCGAACGCAAAGGGTACTTTGAGGTTGCAAACGGAGGTACATTGTTTCTGGATGAAGTAGGGGAATTGCCTCTTTCTACCCAAGCCAGGTTATTACGTGTATTGGAATCAGGTGAGTTTATTAAAGTAGGGTCGTCGAAAGTAGAAAAAACAGATGTACGTGTAGTTGCGGCTACCAATCTGGATATGATCACTGCTACGCGAAACGGACGTTTTAGAGAAGATTTATATTATCGTCTGAATACTGTTCCTATCCGTATCCCTTCGTTGAGGGATAGAAAAGACGACATTCCTCTGTTATTCAGGAAATTTGCGAGCGATTGTGCCGAAAAATACAGTATGCCTCCTATCTCTCTTACCGATGAGGCCAGGCAAATGCTAAAGGATTATTATTGGCCGGGAAATATCCGGCAATTGAAAAATATTACTGAACAGATTTCCATTATAGAACAAACAAGAGAGATCACTCCTGATATACTGAAGTTATATCTTCCGGCAAACGAAGTCGGACTAATTCCTATCGGTACAATAAACAACGACCAGAAGAGTTTCAATAATGAGCGGGAAATTCTCTATCAGGTGTTGTTTGATATGAAGAAGGATATGAACGAACTGAAGAAAATCGTTCACGATATAGTTGCAGGTAATCTGTCAGCCAAAGATATTATTAATCCTGTCATTGTAGAAAAAGATAAGCCACTGCCAATGGTAGTACAACCAAAAGAAAGGAGTACCCCCCTGCCGGTAAAAGATATTCTTCCGGTTTCTGATATATCGGATAATGATATTATCGAAGCTCCTGAATATGAAGAAGAAGCACTCTCGCTGCAGGATGTGGAAAAAGACATGATAAAAAAGGCATTGGAACGGCATAATGGAAAACGCAAAAATGCAGCACAAGACCTGAAAATATCGGAAAGGACGCTTTATCGCAAAATAAAAGAATATAACCTAGAAAGTTTATGAAAAAAATGCTTCTGATCATTCTTATATCGGCTTTGGTAACAGGGTGTAAGGTGTCTTACGGATTTAATGGAGCTTCCATTAATTATGCTGAAACCCCAGATATAGATATCAGGGATTTTCAGAACCAGGCGCTTCTGGTTTATCCTCCTCTCTCCCAGAGACTCAATGAAGGATTAAAAGATCAGTTTACCAGAAGTACCAAGTTAAAGTTTACTACCGTAAATCCTTCGATGGAGCTGGAAGGGGAGATCATACGGTATGATCTGACTCCATTGGCTGTGCAGGAAAATAACCTTGCTTCACAAACCCGGTTAACAATGGCAGTCAAGTACCGTTTCAGGAATAATAAGAGACCGGAACAGGATAAGGAAGAAACAATATCTGCATACCGCGATTTCGATAGCAGTTATATGCTTACCGATGTTCAGGATAATCTGATAGAAGAATTGAATAAAGATATCATCGACCAGATATTTAATGCTACAATGTCGAATTGGTAAATTATCTAAACTGTGGATATTCAGCGATTAACACATCTGATACAAAAAGACTCTCAACCCGATAAGGCAGATTTATCGTGGCTGCAAAGTTTAGTTAACGGATATCCTTATTTCCAAACAACTATATTTCTTTATTTGAAGGCTGTTTTTCTATATACAAACGAAAAGTTCGATGAGGAGCTGGAGCGTTTGAGTGTTAAGGTAAATGACCGCAGGGCATTATTCTATTATATCTACGATAAGGAATATGAGTATTTCCTGAGACAGACAGATAAGACTAAAAATGGCGGAGATAAGACAAGTTCATTGTTGGATGCCTATTTTGAATCGATGGGAGAAAGTGAAAGCCTGGAAACGTTGGAATATAGTATATCCCATTCCAGTCTGGCTACTACCGACTACTTCTCTTATCTACAGGCTATGCCGGCAGCCGAAAGTAATGAGGAGAACAAACAGGATAATGTAAAACTGGCATACCAAGGCATTATTGACAGTTTTATAACTAAGTCGGAGATTGAAGGAGGGATACGCATACATCCCGATAACAGAGAAGGTGTATCCGAAGAAAACTACCATCCGGTTTTCGACACACAAGATGATGAACTAAATGAAGACGTATTTTTTACCGAAACGTTGGCTAAAATATATATAAAACAGAAAAAGTACGAAAAAGCACATAAAATTATTAAACATTTAAGTTTGAATTATCCGAAAAAAAATACTTACTTTGCAGACCAAATAAATTTTTTGGAAAAACTGATTATAAATTCGAAACATAAAGATACGAAATGATTACTCTTATTACTGTATTGATTGTTATTGCAGCAATTGCTCTAGTACTGATAGTCCTTGTCCAGAACTCTAAAGGAGGTGGCCTTTCATCAGGTTTCTCTTCATCGAATGCTATTATGGGGGTACGTAAAACTACCGACTTCCTTGAAAAAGCGACTTGGGGACTGGCAGGTTTTGTTATGGTAATGAGTATTGTCTGTGTAATGATCAAACCAAAGGCAGGTTCTAACGACTTGCAACCGGGTGTTGGTGCTCCGGCTCCGGTAAATACAGCTGCGCCTGATATGTCAACTACATTGCCTATGCCTAACACCGATAATAGTGGACTTCCTGCACCGGCTCCTAGCGGAGAACAGCAAACGCCTCCTGCACCGGCAGAGTAAGTAAAATTGCATTAGAAAATATATGAAGAAGCTCCTGACAGGGAGCTTTTTTTATAAGTCACTATATAAAGGAATATCCGGGAGGTATTCGTAAGTCTGGTTTTCATAGTTCATCCGGCAACAGAAATGATTCATCCCGTTTGATACAATAAGGTAATTGACTTTCAATACAATATTATACCTCACTATCTGGTCGAAAACACTCTGGGAAATAACCACATCCGGGGCTTTGTATTCTATTATCATCAGCGGTGAAAGGTATTTGTCATAGACTACCGAGTCGCAACGCTTTTTCAGGTTATTCAGATTGATCTGTATTTCATTCGCAATTAGAGACTGTGAATAGCCTTTGTCGGTAATAAGATAATTGGTAAAGTGCTGACGTACCCATTCCTCGGGTGTGAGGGCAACATACTTTCTCCTTAAAGGGTCGAAGACGGTTAATTTACCGTTAAGCTTTTTTACTTTTATGTCGAAAGGGGGCAAATTTAAGTTGAACATTTGTTACCTTTGTTAATCTTTGCGATGAAAGATGGGAATCTTTGTTTAATTAAAACAAAAGTAAAATTTATATGAAAACAAAACAAGAAATTGTCGACAATTGGCTACCACGCTATACCAAACGTCCTTTAGACCAATTCTCAAAATATATATTGCTTACTAATTTTGCGAAATATGTAGAGGTCTTTGCCAGGCACTTCGATGTACCTATCGTGGGACTCGATGGTAACATGCCTAACGCATCGGCTGCGGGGATAACTATTATAAACTTTGGGATGGGTAGCGCCAATGCAGCTACTGCGATGGATTTGTTGAGCGCTGTTGAACCGGAGGCGGTATTATTCCTGGGAAAATGCGGTGGAATAAAGAAGCAGAACAATGTTGGCGATTATATACTTCCCATTGCTGCCATCAGGGGTGAAGGAACATCGGATGACTATTATCCGCCCGAAGTACCTTCTTTACCGGCGTTCAGCCTGCTAAGGTCTGTATCGTCCACTATCCGGAACCATAACCGCGATTATTGGACAGGAACAGTATATACTACCAATCGCCGTGTATGGGAGCACGATGATGAGTTCAAAGAATACCTGCGTAAGATACGGGCTATGGCTGTCGATATGGAAACGGCTACATTGTTTACCTGCGGTTTTGCGAATCATATACCTACAGGCGCATTATTACTGGTATCTGATCAGCCGATGATTTCTGAAGGTGTGAAAACCGAAAAAAGTGACTTGCTTGTTACACAGAACTTTGTAGAAGAACATGTGATGATCGGTATCAAAGCTCTTACAACCCTGATTAATAACGGACAAACCGTAAAACACCTACGTTTCGAATAAGCATATGACTTTTGAGCAAATAAAAGCAGATATTACGGCAAGAAAATTTAGCCCTCTTTACCTGTTTATGGGTGATGAGCCTTACTTCATTGATGAGTTAACCAGCTTGTTGATCGATACGGTATTGCCTGAAGAAGAAAAAGACTTTAACCAGACAATACGTTATGGAATGGAAACCGATGTGGCTACAGTAATTACACTGGCCCGTAGTTTCCCAATGATGTCAGACTATCAGTTGGTAGTTATAAAGGAAGCTCAAAACCTGAGCAAAATAGATGAGTTAGAAATATATGCCAAGAATCCGTTAAAGTCAACCATCCTTGTCCTCAATTATAAAAACGGGACATTAGACAAACGAAAAAAGCTTTTAGCTGCTATTGAGAAGAATGGGATTGTGCTGGAATCAAAGAAGATACCGGAATATAAAATACCGGCCTTTATTACTTCCTATATGCAATCGAAAAACCTTACAATAGATCAGAAGTCGGCGCAGATGCTGACGGATTATCTGGGCAACGACCTCACTAAGTTAACTAATGAGATAGCAAAGCTATTGATTGCCATTCCGCAAGGACAGAAACAGGTAACAGCCGACCTGATAGAGCAGAACATTGGTATTAGCAAGGATTTCAACAATTACGAACTATTGAAAGCAGTTGTTGAAAAGAATATCTTTAAAGTAAATCAGATAGCAGATTACTTTGAAAAGAACCCAAAGAATAACCCGATGATTGTTACACTGGTTGTACTGTTCAATTTCTTCAGTAACCTGATGGTCTGTTATTGGGCAAAAAATAAGACGGAACAGGGAATAGCTGCAGAACTGGGATTCAGAAATCCATATCAGGCAAAAGACTATATAATCGCACTGAAGAATTATAATGCATTCAAATGTATGGAAGTATTAAGCCTGTTGCGCGTATACGATGGAAAATGTAAAGGAGTGGATAATGTTTCTGCATCGGAGGGAGAACTATTAAAAGAACTATTGTATAAGATGACTCATTGAAGAAGAACATACTTAATCTTAATTACCTGAAATCATGAAAAAATGCCCATTTATCTTATTTCTATTCCTATTCTTATGTATACTGACAGTTAAAGCTCAAATAAAAATAACACACGGCCCCTATCTCTATGACATGTCAACCGATGGTGTGACTGTAGTATGGACCACGGATAAACCTTCATTGTCGTGGATAGAACTGGCGCCTGATGGCAGTGATAGCTTTTATCAGCAGGAAAGGCCTAAATACTATGAAACCACAGCCGGACGTAAAAGGGCTAATCAGACATTACACCGTATCAGGATAAATGGGTTGAATCCCGGTACAACATACCGTTACCGTATCTTCTCGCAGGAAGTTACAGCATGGACAAATCACAACTATGTTACGTATGGCAGTGTTGCATCGTCCAATGTATATTCGAAGAAACCGCTGGCCTTTACTACTTTTGCTGAAAAGAAAGATGAGGTTTCATTTCTGGTATTGAATGATATACACGGGCGGGCAGATTTTATGAAAGACCTTTGTAAAGATGTCAGTTTTAAATCACTCGATTTTGTTGCATTAAACGGAGATATGGCTAACTCCCTGGAAAGTGAAGAGCAGATGTTCACGGATTTTATAGATGCTTCTGTAGAGATGTATGCTTCTGAAATACCGATAGTATATACCCGTGGAAACCATGAGACAAGAGGTGTCTTTGCCGACGAAATGATAAAATATTTCCCCACAAGGGACGGGCATTTTTATCAGATGTTCAGTATAGGCGATGTGTGCTTCTTAGTGCTGGACGGAGGTGAAGACAAGCCCGATAATGATATAGAATATAGTGGTATAGCGGATTTTGACCGATATAGGGAAGAGCAGGCAAAATGGCTTGAAAAGTGTGTACAAACAGAAGAATTCAAAAAAGCCAAATACCGTATTGTTCTTTTACATATACCTCCTACAGTTGGCACCTGGCATGGTAACTATCATTTGCAGCAGACTGTGATGCCTATATTGAACAACTCTAATATTGATATTATGTTTTCGGGACATACCCATCGCTATTCATTTAATGAGCCGAATGACAAGGCTAAATTTCCGATTCTGGTAAATGATAATCAGTGCTATATCTTATGTAAAGTAGATGGAAACAAAATCGTAGTGGAAGTTGTTGGATTAGATAATAAGAATAAAAAGCAATTTGAGTTTCCTGCCAAATAATTTACTATCTGATGAAAAGAAATATCATTCCTATTCTGCTCCTTATTATTATAAGTTGTTTAGCTTTTTCCTGTAACAACAAGCATCGTCAAGATGCAGATATACAGATAGAGGAAAAAGCAGATATAGACAAACAAACCTATGTCTATTCTATAAAGGGAGGCGATACACTACGTCTGGATAAATATAATTTGCCTGATAATATTACGCGGAAACCTTGTGTTATTTATGTCTTTGGCGGCGGATTTATGCAAGGATCGCGTTTGGCTGCACATTATGACCAGTATTTCAATTTCCTGCTCGGGAAAGGATATCAGGTTGTCTCTATCGATTACCGGTTAGGCCTGAAAGGGGTGAAAGATCCTGCCCAGTTTCCTGTCGCTCTGGCAAACAGTATAGGTATGGCGGTCGAAGATTTGTTCGATGCCACTAATTATATTATAAATAATGCTGAAGAGTGGAGTATCAATCCTGACTTCATTATTCCGACGGGCTCCAGCGCAGGAGCGATAACTGTACTGCATGGAGAATATAGCATCGCAAATAAAGACGACTTGTCTAAAAAACTACCTGATAACTTCAATTATGCAGGAATCATCGCTTTTGCGGGCGCTATATTTAGTCATACCGGAGATATGGAGTGGAAGACCAGCCCTGTTCCAATCCAGTTGTTTCATGGCGATGCTGACCGTAATGTACCGTTTGATAAGATAGAAGCGATGAATATGGGATTTTACGGATCGAAATATATAGCCGGGAAGTTGGACAAGATACAATCGCCTTACTATTTCTATGAAGTAGAAAATGCGGCGCATGAAATAGCCAGCACCCCTATGCAGGTAAACCTTAATGAAATAAATGCATTCCTGGAACAAATGGTTATCGGGAAACAACCGCTGATAATAAATACAACAATAGAGCAGATCGGCAAACCCGAAATGCAGAAGAAGTTTGAACTGATGGATTATATAAAAGCCAATATCGGAGAATAGGGATAAGCTTTCCCTGTGTAAGGATACTTTTTTAATAATGCAAATCAGTTGTGGCTCTCATATATTCTCTCTATTTAGTTGCCCTCTGCTTTAGCTGGGGGAGAAGAGTCAAACCAGTATAATGGCTTTAGCCAAAAGGGTTTGACTAAAGTCTTTTTTCCTGTGATATCATTATTCCCCGCCTTAAAAGGCAGGGCAATAAAATAACTGAATATAACTGCACTATATTTTTATGCAATATAAATCATAATACATTCAATACCTGTGTGTTACTGAGATGTTAATCTGTCGTTAACTTATAAGCTGGAACTCATACAATACAGACAACATAGAAAAATGGTGGGGCGTTTTTTTGATTGTCTCCAATTTTTCATAATCTTTTTTTGAAATTATCTATAGGTAGATAGCTGCTAACTTGTAGCCATTAGCTGCTAGCTTTCAGAAAAGAGGTCTTTGAAAAAATTGATATAAAAGCGTTACTTCTGTTACCTTTTAGTTAAAATTTTGTCTTGTTGACAACAGGAAGCATCTTCTTTGGATGTAAGGAGATACTTTGGCTTCGCTGCGCTCTGCCGATTTTCAATTCTATCGTCAGGATGACAGAGAAAAAATAAAAAGACGAAAAAACTAACGGCTATCAGCTAACGGCTGAAAAGTGTAACCTTTACATACGCTATGCTCCTGTGACCGTTGGTTGTCACCTTTTAGTTAAAATATCCGGGTATGCTGTAGGGGCGGATTATCATCCGCCCGAACATGAGAATAATGCTTTTTAAAAACGGACGTAAAATATTTGGCTCTGCCGATTTTGAGTCACCTTCGTTCCTCGATTGATAATTCAATTCGCCCCTACAGAAAAGACTGAAAAGTGTAACCTTTGTTACCTTTTAGTTAAAAATAAGTATTGGTTACTGATTCGCTTTATTATAATGTGTAATGGTAACAAATCTAACATAAGTGAAAAAGATTAAACAATTCTTATCTTTTCAATGTTGTTATTATAGTTTGATTCGTTAATAGATATAGTCTTTATTATCTTTGCACTAATTATTATAAATGTTAAAATACTACACTATGGATTTATCATCATTATTATCACCGATGAATATCACTCTGGTCGTATTGCTTATAGCTTCCATCTTCTTTATGAGGGGGAAAGTACGTTCCGATTTAGTCGCTGTTTGCGCTTTACTGGCTTTGGTTATCTTCGAGATATTAACTCCGAGCGAAGCCCTCGCCGGATTTTCCAACTCGGTAGTAATCATGATGATCGGGCTCTTTGTGGTGGGCGCGGGTATATTCCGTACAGGGTTGGCAAAGATGATCAGTACCAAGATATTGCAGACGGCAGGCGGCAACCAGAATAAGTTGTTCATTGCTGTGATGCTGGTTACTGCTTCCATAGGAGCTTTTGTAAGCAATACGGGTACAGTAGCCGTAATGATGCCCATCATTGTGAGTATGGCAGCCAGTGCAAATATAGACTCGCGCAGGTATCTGATGCCTTTGGCCTTTGCCAGTAGTATGGGTATGTTTACATTGATCAGTACACCTCCCAACCTTGTGATAAATAATGCATTGATAGAAGCCGGATATGATGCCTTGTCCTTCTTCTCTTTTGCGCCTATCGGTTTTGTAGCTTTATCAGTGGGTATTGTTGTGCTATTCTTTCTTAGCAGATTGCTGGTAAAGAAGAATGACGGTTCATCTAAAAAGAAGAATCAAGGCAAAACGTTGAAAGAGCTGGCAGAAGAGTACAATCTGTCGCGCCAATCTTTCAGAATAGAGGTTCGCAACAATTCACCATTGATTGATAAAACCTTGAAAGAACTGAAAATAGCAACAGTTTACGATATCAGTATAATAAAGATTATAAGGAGAACCGGAAATTCCAGATTCAGGAAGAATTATGTAGAGGAGGTTGCCGGGCCTAAGTCTGTTATATTGAAAGAGGACGTATTGTATTGTCATGGAGAGAAGGAGAATATAGAACGCTTTGTGAAAGAAAACAATCTCCATCTTGACGAGACAGACAAAAGCTTTTCAGAGTTTCAGGAGTCGGGTATTGCCGAAATATTTGTCATGCCTAATTCGAAGCTGATAAACAGGACTATCTCCGAAATCCAGTTCAGGGAAGAATACAATGTGAATGTATTGGGGATTCAGCGTCAGAATGAATATCAGATGCATGATATAAAAGATACCAAATTACATTCGGGTGATGCACTCTTAATACAGGGTACATGGAAAGATCTGGATAATCTGGATAACCGACAGGACGAACTGGTACTGGTAGGACAACCATTGAAGGAAGCCGCAAAAGTTACCTTAGACCAGAAAGCTCCTATAGCAGCTACTATTATGATATTGATGGTCATAGCGATGGTCTTTGAAATTGTACCTTCCGTTATTGCCATTATGCTGGCTGCTGTACTGATGGTTATTACAGGTTGTTTGCGAAATGTAGAAGAAGCATATAGCAGTATTAATTGGGAAAGTGTTGTACTTATCGGGGCTATGTTGCCGATGGCTACAGCATTCCAAAATACCGGTGTTGATACTTTGATATCCGGAGGATTGGTTTCCAAGCTTGGCGCAATGGGGCCTTATGCATTGCTGGCAGGTATCTATTTCTGTACCTCTTTGCTCACTATGTTTATTAGTAATACGGCTACAGCTGTACTTTTTACTCCAATAGCATTGCAGGCAGCTATAGGTATGGGAGTTAGCCCTTATCCGTTCCTCTTTGCAGTGGCTGTTGCGGCAAGCATGTGTTTTGCTTCACCGTTCTCAACACCGCCAAATGCGTTGGTAATGAGTGCAGGACGATATACATTTATGGACTATATCAAGGTGGGATTACCTTTACAAATAATTATGGGATTTGTAATGATAATGGTATTGCCTCTGATATTCCCGTTCTGATGGAGAGGTATTATATTAGATCAGGGCTTAACAGTCCTATGATTTGTTGAAGATATAGGGCATCTGTTTCATCAAAATGACTCAGATGCTCACTGTCTATATCAAGTACAGCAATCACTTCATCTTTCTTGAAGAATGGAACAACTATTTCGGATCTGGATGCGGCATTACATGCTATATGTCCGGGAAATTGCTCTACATCAGGAACTATTACTGTTTGTTTGTTCTTCCATGCCGTTCCGCAAACACCCTTGCCGTATTTAATGCGGGTGCAGGCTATCGGGCCTTGAAACGGGCCTAGTACCAGTTCATCATCTTTTACTATATAGAAGCCCACCCAGAAGAAACCAAAGACTTCTTTTAATGCAGCGGAGACATTTGCCAGATTGGCAATGTAGTCAGTCTCACCTTCCAGAAGAGATTTTAGCTGAGGAAGCAGAGCGATATACTTTTGTTGTTTGGGTAAATCAGACGATGTATATAGTGATTGTGACATAATGATTATAAGTTCTATTGTTTTCTTAAGCTGCCAAATAGCTCTTCTTCTACTATGCAGCACAAGATATGACCTATAAGGATATGGGATTCCTGAATCCTTGGTGTTTCTGAAGAAGGTACTTTTATACAGATATCACTTAAATCCCCCACTTTACCTCCGGATGCTCCGGTCAGGACTATTGTCTTAATCCCTTTCTCTTTAGATGCTATTAAGGCCTTCACTATATTTTCCGAGTTCCCTGATGTGGTGATCCCGATGAAGACATCTCCTGCACAACCCTGTGCTTGTACTTGCCGGTCGAATAAACGGTCGAATCCGTAATCATTGCCGATAGCCGTTAATATTGAGGTATCTGTAGTGAGGGCAATAGATGGGATTCCTGGCCTATCAAAATAAAACCGGCTGACAAATTCCCCTGCTATATGCTGGGCATCGGCTGCACTTCCTCCATTACCGGCCAGCAATGTCTTATTCCCTTTTTTGTACGCCAAGAGTATAAGATCGGCTGCTTGCCGGATATTTTCTATTAAAGCCGGATCTTTTAGAATAGCTTCTTTTACTGATATAGAATTCTGTATATGGTTGATTATAGTATCTTTAATTTTCATATTCTAAGTTATTTCTTACCTTTGCAAAGGTAGTTGTTTTATAACAATTATCATTTTCTAAAACAAAAATTCCAATATATCGTTATCTTTGCAAGATGAAAGAAACATTATTTAAGTATTTAGAATTTTTGCTTCCTATCCATAATTGTGTTACAATTCCGGAATTAGGAGGGTTTATTATTAATGTTTCTTCATCCTCTATGAATGCCAGCGGAGATATTGATAAACCGCAATATACAATTGTCTTCAATCCCGAATTGAATCACGATGACGGGATAATAACATCCTGCATTGTAAAAGATGAGAATATATCTTATAATGCTGCATACAAAAGGATTAAAGATTGTGTAAAAGATATAACTTATCATTTAAAAAACGGGGATACGGTTTCCTGCGGGAATATTGGAATACTGAAGTCTGATGATAAAGGCGTTATCTCTTTTTATTACAAAAAGGATAATCCTTTGCCTTCTTTATTCGGGCTGGATCGTATAAACATAAAACACTTAGACCGTATAACAAAAGAGGCTCTTAAGCAGAAACAAAAGAGGCTTGTCAGATACGCTTTGAGCGGAGCTGCTTCTCTGCTGATTGCAGTATCTCTCTTTGTTGGGCCCAGTATTAATATAGAAGATCAGAAGACCAGTAATAAGGCTGACTTCATTTCTTCAATAACATCTTCTCTTTCTGTCTCTGAGAATGAGAGTAGTATTCCTGCTGTTTCCGAGACAGAAAAAGACATTACAAGCAATAATGTTATATCAGAAAAGAAACAAAGAACAAGGAATTACTATATCATTGTTGGGGGAGAAGAGAACAAATCCAGAGCAGAAAAGCTTCTATTGAAAATTCAAAACGAAGGTTTACCGAATGCTTCTATGTTAAAGTCTCCAGATAGATATAGAATATATGTATCTGCCTTTACTGACAAAAGTCAGGCTGAGATATTCCTGGATTCATTCAGGAAAAAGAATCCACAATATACCAGTGCATGGTTATACTCAAAATAATACAACCAAAGAGGCTTTCTTAACGAGAGCCTCTTTTTTATCCTTTATTCCATTTTAATTGTAAAGTAAAAGATATCTATTTAAGATATTCTATGGCTAAAATTCCATTGTCCTGAATTTCAATATTTTCAGAGTTATTTACTTGCACAGCCTTTTTCGCCCCTTGTATTTCATTATTCATAATCTGCACTCCATCAGAATCAGATATGTATATTGCCGTTTCACCAACAGCCTGGATAGTATTATTCTTGATCACAATGTTTTTATTGAGTTTTTCGGCTTTAGTCCTCACACCGTTCACTTCTACATTTATGGCAGTTCCTCTTTGCCGTCCATGTCCATAGCCACAATTGATAAACCAGTTGTTTTCTATTAAGACATTCTCTACAGGGAAACCTTCTCTCCATGATGCTTCTGCTCCCAGTTGAATAGCTGTTCCACTACTATTCTGGATGACATTGCCTTTGATGTGTACATTTTTTGTCTTTATTAAATATGCCCGAGCCATATGGCTTCGTACTGTATTGTTGAAGATATCTACTGCCGGGCAACGCGTCATATTTATCATGTAATAATCATTTACATCATAATCGACAGGCTTATCAAGCGTAACAACAACTTTCCAGTCTTTGATAGAGGTCGATATCTTTTTTGCAATATATGAATCTATTATATTGAGATTGTCTTTGGATATAAGGGCTAATGTATCCCCTACGTCAGGATAATCGAGGGATAAAGCATGCAAATCCGCATTTTCAACTGTTACCCTCACATCATTCCCTGATTCTTTATAAACACTCCAATAATAATTGTGTACATTGGTACAATCGTCGCCTTGTCCACCGAATTTGCATACATCGAAAAGTATTTTCCCTTTACAACTGGTAAAATGGGTTGCATCTGTGTTTGTAGATGTGAATGTTCCTACTGCAGGAATTATTTGGAGGTTCTTCATGCTGATATTCTCAGAACGATGTCCTATGACGCCCATTCCGGGTTGAGAGTGTATTGTTACATCTTCGAGTTCTATGTTTGACGATTCCTTTATCAGTATACCCGCCCGATTGTGAGCGCTATGTCTTAAGATGCAGAAGTCGCCTACTTTAGGTTGAGTTTTGGTGTAGATACGTATTGTCTGCCTGTTTCCCATTAATTCTTTTTTCTCAACCGAACCTCCAGTATAGATGCGTTGGCTGTTTGCATCATAATAATGAACACGTCCAGTTATTGCATCTGTTAGATAGGAATATTTAAGAGTGTCTATTTTCATATCAAAGTAATCAGGAGTTGATTCTACAATCTCGCCTGTAGTAAAGGGCGGACGCTTATGTATCAGTTTCAGGCCTTTTATTTTAATATTCTGAGCATTGGTAATCGATACTGCTTCATACCACCCCTCCTGAATTAGAGTAACACCTTCGGCCTGAATGGATATATTTTTAAAGCCGTTCATATCTAAAGCGATAATATATTCTCCATCCGGTTTGAAGAAATGGCCTTGCACGTTTTCGCCATATTGGCCGTTTATTGCTTTGTACTCAAATTCCATTGCTTTATCATTCTTATAATTGTAACTTCCGGATGGAATGATAAGGATAGAACCCGGATTCTCTCGGCATTTATCCATAGCCTTGTTGAAGGCTTCCGAATCGTCTTGTCCGTCATCGGGAATTGCACCAAAATCTTTGAGGTTGAAAACCTGTTTCTTATTGTCCGTACTTTCGCAACAAGTACAAGTTACTATTACGAAATAAAAGCATATTAGATACAAGAAAGACTTTTTATTCATTGGTGTAATATTAGATTTGTTATGTAAGTTTATTATAATCAGCGTTTTATGCTTATTAAGCAGATTCGGATATGTTTATAAAAGACTTTAAGGCTCAACACAAAAATAGCAATTAATTGTAAGGTCATATTTAGAACTTAAAGAAAAAAAGTAAAGAGTAACATAAATCGTTAAGACTCAATATAATTACTATTTAAGTTAAATTCCAATGTGTGTTTTTTCTAAAATTTGAACGATTTTTAAGAACTCATTTGCTTTTTATGTGTTTATAAAGTTGTCCCCTCTGTTATAAGAATTGAATGGAGGCCTCATTGTAATTCTATAACAGTTACTTACCTCATTTTTGCAAAAAAAGGTAAAAATATATAAGTTTTTTTGAAAATATCCTGTTGATAATAATGTGAAAAACTAATAGTCATACTTTTGAGTATAATGGTTATTTTGATTACTTTTGCATGTAGGTATAAGGGTTAAATAAAGAATATTACAAAACAAATCATGGCACAAAAAATAGCTGTTTTTGACGCGAAACCATATGATATTGAGACCTTTAATAAGGTTAATAAAGAATATGGTTTTGAACTGATGTATCACAAAGAGCATTTGGATAAGAATAATGTCCTTCTGGCCTGTGGGGCTGATGCAGTATGCATCTTTGTGAATGCCAAAGTGGACGAGGAAGTGGTAAACAAGCTCCATTCTTATGGGGTGAAGCTTATTGCCTTGCGTTGTGCCGGATTTAATAACGTAGATATCGCAGCCGCAGCAAAAAAAGGAATAAAAGTAGTAAGGGTGCCTGATTATTCGCCACATGCTATTGCCGAACATACATTAGCATTAATGCTTTGTCTTAACCGGAAAGTACATCGCGCCTTTTTGCGTACACGTGACGGGAATTTTTCCCTGATAGGTTTCCAGGGTTTTGATATGTATAATAAAACTGTTGGGGTTATCGGAACAGGTAAAATAGGTAAAGTCGCTATCGGACTTTTTTTGGGGTTGGGAATGAAAGTTCTGGCTTATGATCTATATCCTGATACTAAATGGGCAGAATCGGCAGGAGTGACTTATGTCACATTGGATGATTTGTATGCCAATTCAGATATAATAACATTACATTGTCCGCTGACAAAGGAAACTGAATATATTATCAGCGACCAGTCCATCTGTAAAATGAAGGACGGGGTGATGATCATTAATACCGGTCGTGGAAAATTGATTCACACCCGCCACTTGATAGATGGACTATTGAGCAAAAAAGTAGGTTATGCCGGACTCGACGTTTATGAAGAAGAAGGTGCCTATTTCTATGAAGATCACTCCGATTCTGTGATGACAGATGATGTGTTGGCAAGGTTGCTGTCTTTCAATAATGTCATTGTAACATCCCATCAGGCTTTCTTCACGCAAGAAGCCATGTCAAATATTGCTCATACAACAATGGATAATATAACTGATTTTTTCAATGGGAATGATTTGAAAAATGAAGTGGTTTATAAAGCTTGATTTATAAAAAGAAATCAAAAAATCTATGAAAAGATTTTTATGCCTTATTGTTTGTTCTCTCATCTTCTGTGGAATGATTTTTCCATCCGAGCCTCAATTCGTGGTCGTAATCGATCCGGGACATGGAGGAAAAGATCCCGGGGCGGTAAGAGGAGTTTATAAAGAAAAGGATATAAATCTGAGTGTGGCTATTATGCTGGGGAGTTTTATCGAGCAGAATTATGAGGATGTAAAAGTCGTATATACAAGGAAAAAGGATGTGTTTGTCGATTTGAAAAAGCGCGCTGAAATAGCCAATAAGGCAAAGGCAAATCTTTTCATATCCATTCATACTAACTCTACAGTGGCAAAAACCACCCAGGCTACGGGGGCGGATACTTATATACTGGGTATCGACAGAAGCCCTGAAAATCTTGAAGTTGCCAAGCGGGAAAATTCCGTTATCTTGTTGGAGGATAATTATTCGACTAAATATCAGGGGTTTGATCCAAATTCGACTGAGTCATATATTATATTTGAATTTATGACTAACAAATATATGGAGCAGAGCCTTCAGTTGGCAGGACTTATACAAAAGGATTTTAAGAATGTGGCCAAGCGGACAGATAGGGGAGTGCGCCAATCAGGTTTCCTCGTTTTGCGCGAGAGTAGTATGCCTAGTGTACTTATCGAACTTGGATTTATCAACAATCCGGTAGAAGCGAAATATCTGTCATCACAATTAGGACAAAGGGCAATGGCTACCGCTATATATTCAGGATTTAAGAACTATAAGCGCGAATTTGACAAAAGACAAGGCGTTTTGACTGTATCCAAAATAGAAAAAACAGAAGAAAAAAATGTCATATTACCGAAAGAGAAAGAAGTAGTCAATATAAAGCCGGAAGAAGTAATTACTGTAAACAAAACGATCGAACCTGAATTAGCTCAGACAGGAACGTTGAAAAAGACAATAGAAGAAAAAAGCGATACAGTTAAGATATTGACAAAAGATAATTTTCAACCTTACCCTCAGGCAGGGCAACAGCCAAAGAAAACTGAGAATGAAATAAAACAGGAAGAAAGTATAAAAAATATTATTGTCGCCTCCAACACTAGCCTCCCTAAGCAGGTAGCGAAAAAAGAAGAGGTGAAGACTACTGTAGTGAAAGATGAACCTGCAAAAGAAGTGACTGCTACAACTGTTGCAAAGTCACTGGATCATAGAAGTAACGCAGGATTAATAGAATACAGGATACAATTTTTAATTTCTACGAGAAAACTAGCAGCAGGAGCATCTGAATTGAAAGGGCTGCCTTCAACCGATTATTATGAAGAAGGCGGCTATTATAAATATACATACGGAAAAAGTGCAAATTATAAAGAAATAACCGGAAAACTGACAGAGGTAAAGGCTAAATTTAAGGATGCCTTTATAGTCCAGTTTCGGGATGGAAAACGAGTGAAATAGTTGATAAATAGATTAACAGAATATATATAAGTCATGGCGAAAATTTCAAAAGAAGTAAAAATAGGGATAGCTTTTGTGATAGCAATATTTATATTGTATTATGGTATAAGTTTTTTGAAAGGAGTAAATATCTTTAAATCCTCTAATCTGTATATGGTTGTTTTCGATGATGTGTCAGGACTGACTCAATCGGCCCCTGTTACTTTAAATGGTTTTCAGGTCGGGCTCGTTTCGTCTATGGCATTAGATGCCGACAGCCCTGGTCGTGTTATTGTATATTTAAATATGGACAAAGGAGTGAAGATACCAAAAGGGAGCAAAATGTCTTTGGATGTCTCAGTATTAGGTTCGGCAACAGTCTTGTTAGAGACTAACCCATATACAAAGGAAAATTATTCACCGACAGATACTATTATCGGAATACGCAAAAAAGGAATGCTGGATGCTGCCGGGGGAATTGTGCCTCAGGTTGAGCAATTAATACCCAAAATCGATTCTATATTGACAGGTCTTCAGGCTATCGTTACTCACCCTGCGCTTGACCAATCTTTGAATAATATAAGTCAGGTGACAACAGAACTGACTAAATCATCAAAACAGTTGACTGCTTTGATGAATAACCTGAATAAGGATATTCCGGCAATCACAGGAAATTTTAATAAGGTGTCCAGCGATCTGGCAGGAGTGTCAGAACAAATAAATAAAATGGATCTAACTTCAACATATAGTTCGATTGATTCTACGATGAAGAATATTCAGGGATTATCGGAAAAAATCAATTCGAAAGAAGGTTCTCTTGGATTATTGCTGAATGACCGCCAATTATACGATAGCCTTAACAACACTATTGGTAATGCGTCATTATTGCTCAAAGATGTACGGGAGAATCCATCCAGATATATTAATGTGAAAGTCTTCTAAAAGACACTTATTTAAAATCGTTCTAAATAATATTTTTTTTTCTTTTCACTCTGAAATAACAGTTTATACATGTCTGGTCGGTTACGACCCTGTTAAAAAGATGTTGATAAATTGTTTATAACTATAATTGGCTGATATACAAGGAGATAATACGTGTTGTTAAAACAATTTAGAGTCATGCTCTAAGTTATTGAAATTAAAACAGATATTGATTTCAGCAAAAAAACAAATTTAAGAGCACTTTTTTTTTATGAATTTAATTATGAATTTTACATAGAGAAAAAGGAAAGAATTAACGAGAAAATCTAAACTTATTAATGGAGGTTTCATCTGCAACTCACCGATTATGGGCTAACTGTTTAAAGGTAATTCAGGATAATATTCCCGAAGCGGCTTTTAGAACATGGTTCTTGCCAATTGTACCACTATCTTATGAGAATAAGATATTTACAATACAGGTTCCCAGTCAGTTCTTTTATGAATATTTGGAGGATAAATTCTTCGAATTATTGAAAAATACACTTTACCGTGAAATAGGAGTAGATACTATTTTGCAGTATCGTATCCTGATGGAGAACACTACAAATACTGTAGTGGACTATAGAGGTGATATAAAACCGTCAACAATGGATAAAGTATCATCTCGGACTACGAATAAAATATCGAATCCTTTTCAAAAAGTTGTTCATGATGATTTTGATTCGCAACTGAATCCAAAATACACGTTTGGTAATTTTTTTGAAGGGGAAAGTAATAAACTAGCCCGTACAGTAGGAGACACTATCTGTAAAAATCCGGGAAAGACAGCTTTCAACCCACTGTTTGTGCATGGAGCCTCGGGTGTGGGCAAAACGCATCTTTGCCATGCCATAGGTATGTGTATAAAAGAACAGCACCCCGAAAAACGTGTGTTATATGTATCAGCCCATTTATTTAAAGTACAATATGCAGATGCCGGGCGCTACAATACCACAAATGATTTCATCAATTTCTATCAGGGAATAGATGTCCTCATAATAGATGATATTCATGAATTGGCAGGTATAGAAAAAACTCAGAATACTCTTTTCCATATATTCAATCATTTACATCAAAATAATAAGCAGCTTATTTTGACTTGTGATAAATCTCCTTCTGAACTTAAAGGTGTTGAAGAACGATTGCTGACACGTTTCAGATGGGGACTTACTACCAAGATCGATAATCCTGATAAAGAATTAAGGTTAAGAATCCTTCGTAATAAAATATTAAATGACGGGCTTTCTATACCTAACGATGTAGTGGAATATATTGCAGAGAATGTAACAGACAATGCCCGTGATCTTGAAGGTATCATTGTTTCCATCATGGCTCATTCGTTGGTTTATAATAAAGAAATAGATCTACCATTAGCAAGACGTGTGATTGGGCAGGCCATAAAGAAAATGGAAGCGAAGAAGATAACGGTGAACGTTATAGAGTCTATTGTCTGTGACTTTTACAATATAAAGAATGATCTGATACATACAGCTTCCCGCAAGCGTCAGATTGTACAGGCGCGACAAGTAACCATGTACCTTTCAAAAAGTTATACAGATATGTCGCTGGCGCAAATAGGATCGATGATAGGCAAGAAAAATCATGCGACCGTCCTTCACGCGTGTAAGACTGTAAAAGAACAAATGGAAGTTGATAAAATCTTCCGGGAGGAAATCGAAGAAATAGAAAAGAAATTAAAAAACTGAGAGGTTCCCTCTCAGTTTTTTTAATTTTATAAAAAACTCCTTATACAGGAAATAATACGGAAATATAATAATACTCGAGCAAGAATTGTAAGTATAATTCCCTATCTAATTTTTATATAGTTTTTTTGTGTCTATAAAAAGCGATCTTTTATCGAATTTATCTATTGCCTATGGGTTTGCTAAGTCTGTTTTACATCTATTGTAACCTTCACTGAACAAAACGCTATATTTTGGTTTTCTGACACGTTTTATGTTGATATTTTGATAAATAATATGCACAATTTTCTTCTTTTTTGATAAATAATTAAGGTATCTTTGCTACCTCAAAACAAGGCTTGTAAAAAAAGGAAATTATGACTTCTAATCTCTACGATTTTATCCCAATCTTGATGCAAGTTGCATTTACTGTCATAGTTATAGCTGCAATTGTGCTTTTTTCGAATCTTATTGGGCCAAAGCGCAAGAATGCGAAAAAAATGGCAAACTTTGAGTGCGGTCTCGATCCGATAGGCGATGCCCGCCGGCCGTTTCATATCCGTTATTTTCTGGTTGCAATTCTTTTCGTACTCTTCGATATCGAAATAGTGTTTATGTACCCATGGGCTGTTAATTTTCAGGAACTCTCCTGGGAAGGATTCGGTAAAATGGGAATATTTATCGGGATTATTGTTGTCGGCTTCCTTTACGAAGCTAAACGCAGAGCCTTGGATTGGGAAAAATAAGAAAGGAGACTGGTTATGAGTAAATCATCAAATATAAATGTTGTTCCTGCTCCCGAAGGATACAGAGGGGAAGGATTTTTTGCAACAAAGTTCGATTATGTTATCGGGCTTGCCCGCGCCAATTCACTTTGGCCGTTACCTTTTGCTACCTCATGTTGTGGTATCGAATTTATGGCAACGATGGCTTCTACTTACGATATGGGACGTTTTGGTGCAGAACGTAACAGCTTTTCGCCCCGTCAGGCCGATATGCTGATGGTGATGGGTACTATCTCGAAAAAGATGGGGCCTGTACTTCGTCATGTGTATGAGCAAATGGCAGAACCTAAATGGGTGATAGCAGTAGGCGCCTGCGCATCATCGGGAGGTATTTTCGATACTTATTCTGTATTGCAGGGGATTGATAAAATAATACCAGTAGATGTATATGTTCCCGGTTGTCCGCCACGCCCTGAGCAGATATTAGACGGCGTTATGCAATTACAGGAATTAGTGAAGCATGAATCAATCCATCGTAGAGGATCTGAAAGGTATGAGGAGCTTCTCAAATCATATAAAATAGAGTAAGGGATTATGGCGTTGGATATACTGACAATAGAAAAAGCGGTCAGAGATAGATTTGACGAAAATGCGTTTAACTTCAGGATGGAAGAGGATATTTTGACATTCGAGGTTAATCCATCGGTGATCAAAGACGTAGTACGCTTCATGAAGGAAGATGAAATTTTGAGATTCATTTTCTTAACTGATTTGTGTGGGGTACACTATCCTGATAATAATAAGGATGCTCAATTTGCAGTCGTTTACCATCTTCACAATCTGGTTGATAACGTGCGGGTACGTTTAAAAACTTATCTTAATGGCGACAACCCCGAGGTGGATACACTTACTGGTGTGTTCGATTCCGCCAATTGGATGGAACGTGAAACATACGACTTCTATGGTATCAACTTTATCGGACATCCGAATATGAAGCGTATTCTGAATGATGATGGAATGGTATCGTTCCCTATGCGCAAAAATCATCCGCTGGAGGATGCAGGACGTACAGATAAAGATGATAGATTTTTTGGTAGAACGTCACATAATTATGAACCAAATAATTAAAGCAAAGAAATGTCAGATCAACTAAGAAATGAAGAGCATCCCTTTGCAAAAATTGTAAGAGAACAAAGCTACACTGATGGAAGGGAGTTGAATGTGCTTAACTTTGGGCCTACACATCCTTCCACTCACGGTGTATTTCAGAATATTCTGTTGATGGATGGCGATATCATCCTCGATGCCGAGACCACAGTCGGGTATATTCACCGCGCATTTGAAAAAATAGCAGAGCACAGGACATTTTATCAGATCACGACTCTTACAGACCGCCTCAATTACTGTTCTTCTCCATTGAATAACATGGCATGGTGGATGACTGTAGAGAAGTCTTTTGGTGTAGAAGTGCCTAAGCGTGCTCAATATATGCGTGTTATTATTATGGAAATGGCACGTATCACAGACCATCTTATCTGTAATTCCATTCTAGGTGTTGATCTGGGCGCCTATACTCCTTTTCTCTACGTTATGAAATATCGCGAACTGGCTTACGAAATATATGAAGAGATTTGCGGGGCGCGATTGACTACCAATATCGGTCGTATAGGTGGTTTCGAAAGAGACTTCACTGAAACGACATGGAGAAAGATTGACGAATTCCTCGAAGGTTTCCCTAAAGCATGGGATCAACTTGAAAGGCTTTTTGTCCGTAATCGTATTTTTATGGACAGGCTTATCGGGGTAGGAGCTATTTCTGCCGAAAAAGCGCTTAACTACGGTTTCACGGGGCCAAATCTTCGTGCTACTGGTGTCGATTATGATGTGCGCGTGGCAAATCCTTACAGTTCATATGAGGATTTTGACTTTATTGTTCCAGTGGGACAATCAGGCGATACTTATGATCGTTGGTGTGTTCGTGCGCAGGAAATAAAAGAGAGTCTTAAGATAATGCGTCAGGCTCGTGATAATATGCCTGAAGGTTCATACCATGCCGATGTGCCGGATTATTATCTGCCGCCAAAGCAGGAGGTATATACCAGAATGGAGCAGCTTATAGATCATTTCAAAATTGTAATGGGTGAAATTCCTGTACCAGTTAAAGAGGTATATCATTCCATAGAGGCAGCTAATGGTGAATTAGGCATGTATCTGATTACTGATGGTTCCAGGGCTCCTTTCCGTTTACATTTTCGTAGGCCTTGTTTTATTTATTATCAGGCTTTCCGCGAAATGATAAAAGGAGGAACGATCTCGGATGCATTGGCTACACTGTCAAGTCTCAATGTTATTGCAGGAGAATTAGATGCATAATTAATAAGAAAATTAAAAATCTGTATATAGCTAACAGCTAACAGCTAATGGCTAACAGTTTAAAATATGGAACGGAACTATAAACAAACAATAAATATGTCGGACGGGTTAATGACTCGTGTTAATGAATTATTGAGTCATTATCCGGCAGATAAAAAGAAATCGGCAATGTTGCCTGTACTCCATGCTGTTCAGGATGCTCATGATAATTGGCTAAGTCTTGGACTGATGGATAAGGTGGCCGAAATATTGGAGGTAAAACCGATTGAAGTTTATGAGGTGGTGACATTCTACACAATGTTTAACCAGAAACCGATAGCAAAATATATGTTTGAGTTTTGCCGTACTTCATGTTGTGCTTTGCGTGGAGGTGAAGACCTGATGGAATATACCTGCCAAAAGTTGGGTGTTAAACAAGGCGAAACAACTGCAGACGGAATGTTTAGTGTTGTTGGAGTTGAATGCCTTGGTGCTTGTGGTTTTGGCCCTATGTTACAGTTAGGTGACAATTATCACGAAAATCTGACTAAAGAAAAAATAGATACCTTGATTGAAGATTGCAAACAGGGAAAAGTAAATCTACATTAATATTTGCGATGGCTGGAAAGATATTACTTGAAAAAATAGATATTCTCGGAATACAGGAATATGAGATTTATCGCAAGAATGGCGGATACGCATCTGTAGAAAAAGCCTTGAAAACGATGACTCCCGATGAAGTCGTGGAACAGGTGAAGACTTCGGGCGTACGAGGCCGTGGGGGTGCAGGTTTTCCTATGGGGCTCAAATGGAGCTTTATAGATAAGAAATCCGGAAAACCACGCCATCTGGTAGTTAATGCAGATGAGTCTGAGCCGGGAACGTTCAAAGACCGTTTTCTGATGCATCATATTCCGCATTTGTTGATAGAAGGTGCTATTGTTTCCAGTTATGCGCTGGAAGCCAATCTTTCTTATATCTATATTCGCGGCGAATACATGTGGATATTCAAGATATTGGAAAAAGCAATTAAAGAAGCTTATGCAAATGGTTGGCTAGGCAAAAATATATTAGGAACGGGATATAATCTCGATTTGTATGTTCATTGCGGAGCAGGGGCATACATTTGCGGTGAAGAAACAGCATTAATCGAATCATTGGAAGGTAAAAGAGGAAATCCCCGTATCAAGCCGCCGTTTCCTGCAGTCAGTGGATTATGGGGTGAGCCTACTGTGGTGAACAATGTTGAATCTATTTCTACCGTATCTTGGATTATCAATAACGGAGGTGCAGAATATGCCAAAATAGGTACTGAAAAATCGACAGGAACGAAACTTATCTCAGCTTCCGGTCATATCAAGAATCCGGGCGTATACGAGATTGATATGGGAATGACTGTGGATGAATTCTTTCATTCTGACGAATACTGTGGCGGCATGATGGATGATCGCCCGTTAAAGGCAATTATACCGGGGGGAGCATCCGTTCCGATTCTTCCGCCACAATATATATTTAAAACGGCGAACGGTGATGATCGCCTGATGTCTTACGAATCATGGTCGGAAGGTGGATTTGTGACAGGTTCATCACTTGGTTCAGGAGGATTTATCGTATACAACAATACTGCATGTGTGGTACGTAATACATGGAACTTTGCGCGTTTTTTTCATCACGAAAGTTGTGGGCAATGCTCACCGTGTCGTGAAGGTACAGGCTGGATGGATAAGATTCTTTACCGTATCGAAAACGGAGAGGGCAGGGAAGAAGATATTGATCTCTTATGGACTATTCAGAGCCAGATAGAGGGAAATACCATTTGTCCGCTGGGTGATGCAGCGGCATGGCCTGTTGCTGCGGCAATACGCCACTTCCGCGAAGAATTTGAATATCATATACGCTTCCCTGAAAAGGTAAAAAACAGGAACCACTTTGTGGACGAACCAATGCCGGCTAATTTGAAAATTTGAAAATTAGCTAATTTGCAAATGATACAAAGCAATAAAACTTCATTTGCTAATTTGCTAATATGCTAATTTACTAATTGAAATATGAAAATTACAATAGATGGACATACAGTAGAAGTAGAACCGGGAACAACGATCCTGCAAGCTGCCCGTATTGTTGGTGGCGATAGTGTTCCTCCTACGATGTGCTATTACTCAAAACTGAAAGACTGTGGGGGTAAGTGTCGTTGTTGTTTGGTAGAAGTAACCAAGGGCAGCGAAAAAGATCCGCGTCCGATGCCTAAACTTCAACCATCTTGTGTAACAGCTGTGCAGGATGGTATGGAAGTCAAGAGCGCCACATCAGAAAAGGCAAAAACATCCCGTCGGGCTGTATCGGAGTTTTTGCTTATCAATCACCCGCTGGATTGCCCGGTGTGTGACCAAGCCGGAGAATGCGACTTGCAGGATCTGGCATATGGGAATGATAATTTTAAATCCCGCTTTGTCGAAGATAAAAGAACATTCGAGCCGGAAGATATAGGGCCATATATACAGCTTCATATGAATCGCTGCATCTTGTGTTACCGTTGTGTAAAACTGGCTGATCAATTGACTGATAACCGTGTTCATGGTGTACTGAACAGGGGAGATCATGCACAAATATCGACATATATAGGACAGGCAATTGATAATGACTTTTCGGGGAACATGGTTGATGTATGTCCTGTGGGTGCATTGACAGATAAAACATTCCGTTTTAAGTCCCGCGTGTGGTTCACAAAGAAGTTTAATGCACACCGCGATTGTCCCAAATGTTCAGGCAAGGTGGTTTTATGGATGTTTGGAGATACAATTTTGCGAGTATCCGCACCAAAAGACCAATGGCATGAGGTAGAAGATTTTATCTGTAATGATTGCCGTTTTGATCATAAGAATGTTGAGGATTGGGTGATAGAAGGGCCTCGTAAGTTTGAGAAATATTCCGTCAACAATGTCAACAACTATACTAAACATATGAATAAGGTGAAAATCGATACTGACGAGTTTGTATTGGAAGGCCGCGAGGAAGACCAAAAGAAAATCAGTATGACAGAGGTGCCTTTTGATAAAGAAGAACAGGAAGCAATAAAGAAAGCAAAGAATTAGATACCCCCATCTTTGAAAAGATAGGGGAGACCTAACTAGAAAATATATGGAAGTTGCATTTATTTTAGAAAAACTAATTTTAATCGTTCTGGTGTTTGCTGTTACAATGTTTTTTGCATTGTATGCTACCTATGCCGAACGTAAGGTTGCCGGATTTTTACAGGATCGCTACGGGCCTAACCGTGCCGGAATTTTCGGTTTGTTGCAGCCTATCTGCGATGGTACCAAACTTTTCGCCAAGGAAGAGTTTATGCCAAACACTCCAAATAAGATTCTGTTCATTTGCAGCCCTGCTATAGCTATGATAATATCGTTGCTTGGCGGAGCATTAATCCCTTGGGCGCCGAAATTCGAGATTCCGGGATATGGGGATGTTTTACCCTACATTGGCGATGTAAATGTTGGAGTTCTTTATATTGTAGCCGTACTCTCCACCGGCGTTTATGGTATTGTTATTGGCGGATGGGCATCAAACAATAAATATTCACTGATAGGTAGTATCAGGGCAGGAGCCCAGATGATTTCCTATGAAATAGCTATGGGCCTGTCACTTATCGCTTTGGTGATGATGACGGGCTCTCTGAGCCTTGTCACTATAACAGAGCAGCAAGCAGGATGGCACGGTATGCAATGGAATATAATCTATCAGCCGTTGACTTTCCTTATATTTCTGGTTTGCTCTTTTGCAGAGTGCAACCGTTCGCCGTTTGACCTTGCCGAGTGTGAGTCGGAATTGGTGAATGGTCATCATACAGAATATTCGTCATTGGGTATGGGATTCTTCATGTTTTCCGAATATGCCAGCATGTTTTTCTCTTCAGCTTTGATTTCGGTATTATTCTTTGGCGGGTATAACTATCCGTTTATCAACTGGGTAACAGAAAACTGGGGAGTGAATATCGCTAGCGGAATAGGAGTTCTGGCCTTATTGGCAAAGACTACATTCTTTATATTTTTCTACATGTGGGTACGCTGGACAATACCCAGATTCCGTTACGATCAATTGATGAAGCTCGGATGGAAAATGTTGTTCCCGTTAGCAATAGTGAATATTTTTCTGGTAGGTATTTTTACGCTGATTTTTAAATAATCAACAGGATGTCAATAAAAGATATATCATTGTCAGGCAAGAAAGTACAAGTCTCGAATAAAAAGATGACTTTTACGGAAAGGATTTATCTTCCTGCCATTGTGAAAGGTATGTGGATTACCATCAAGCATTTCTTTAAGAAAAAAGATACAATACAATACCCCGAACAACAACGGGAATTTAGCCCTGTCTACAGAGGACAACATGTGCTGATGCGTGACGAGCAGGGTAGGGAACGTTGTACTGCCTGCGGACTTTGTGCATTGGCCTGTCCGGCCGAAGCTATTACAATGGTAGCTGCAGAGCGTAAGAAAGGAGAGGAACATCTCTATCGCTAAGAGAAATATGCATCGGTATATGAGATCAATATGCTTCGTTGTATATTTTGCGGGTTATGTGAGGATGCCTGTCCGAAAGAGGCAATTTTCCTTACAAAATCAAAGCTTTTGGTAAAACCAAAATTGGAACGTGAAGATTTCATTTACGGAAAAGATAAACTGGTAATATCCGTAGAGGATGCCAAAGCTAGGAAATACGATTAAAAGAATTATAAATTATGAATTATAAGTTGATGATGATTTCTTAGCATAACTTGTATTCGTAACTCGTAACTAATATATGATAACAATAGTTTTCTACATTCTTGCAGCTATTACACTGGGAACGGCTATTTTGACTGTGTTGTCAAAGAACCCCATACATAGTGCGATTTATATGATCATCTGCTTTTTTTCCATTTCAGGTCATTTCCTGATGATGAACGCATTGTTTCTTGCTGTCATCAACATTGTGGTCTATGCAGGTGCTATCATGGTGTTGCTTCTGTTTACATTGATGTTGATGAACCTGAGTGAGCAGCATGAACCTAAAAAGAAAATAATAAGCCGTGTTGCGGCTACTATCTCCGGTTGTCTGATGGGAGTTGTTCTTTTAGCCTCTATACTTAAAGCAACCCCTGTTATAGAAAACTATAAGACAGAAGGATTTGACTACCAATCGGTAAATGTGATCGGACAAGTATTACTGGATGAATATCTGGTGCCATTCGAGTTTGCCGCTATTTTGTTGCTTGTGGCAATGATAGGTGCAGTATTGATTTCAAAAAAAGAGAAAAAAGCTTAAAGCTATGCTGGATAATATATTAGAACAAGTAGGAATTGACAATTACATTTACCTCTGTATTCTTTTGTTTACGGTGGGAGCGATCGGTATTTTGTATCGCCGCAGTACGATAGTCATGTTGATGTCGGTAGAATTGATGCTGGCGGCCGCAAATATGCTGTTGGCAGTATTTTCAGTCTATCATCAGGATACCAGCGGGCAGGTATTTGTTATTTTCTCATTGGCAGTAGCCGCTGCCGAGGTTGCAGTAGGATTGGCAATTCTGGTAGCTATACACAGGAATATCGGCACAATTGATATTGACAAACTTAAAAACTTAAAAGGATAAGCAGGGATGGAAACAATATTGGTACTGATACTATTATTAAGTCCGTTTGCCGGTTTCCTTATCAATCTGCTGGTAGGGAAGAAAATGACGGGACGGGCAATGACAGGAATTATTGCGACCACAGCAGTTCTTATAAGTTTTGTAATTTCATTGGTATTCTTCATACAGAACCTTACTACAGGCGATGTTATCCAGGTCGATCTTTTCCAATGGATTGCTCTGGAAGAATTTTCTACTGAACTTGCATTTACATTAGATCAATTATCTTTATTGTGGCTACTTTTTGTAACAGGAATAGGGGCATTGATACATATATATTCCATCGGTTACATGAAAGACGATGAAAATATCGACAGGTATTTTTCATATCTCAATCTTTTCATCTTTTTTATGATGGTATTAGTAGCCGGAAGCAACCTGCTTGTAATGTTTATCGGATGGGAGGGTGTAGGACTTTGTTCTTATCTTCTCATAGGCTTCTGGAACAAAGATCATAAAAATAACAATGCGGCTAAGAAAGCCTTTATAATGAACCGTATCGGTGACTTGGGTTTCCTTATCGGAATATTTACATTGGGATACTTATTTAAGACTGTAGATTATGCGACATTGAAAGAAGCCGTATCTACAATGTCCAATCCTGAAGTAACATCATTGCTTGGGGTGGCAACTTTCGCCTTATTTATAGGTGCGACCGGAAAAAGCGCTCAGATACCATTATATACATGGTTGCCTGATGCGATGGCAGGGCCAACCCCTGTATCGGCACTGATACATGCTGCTACGATGGTTACGGCAGGTATATTTATGGTAACCCGCCTGAATTTCGTTTTCGATCTTACTCCCGATATTCAGATGCTGATAGCTATAGTAGGTGCAGTAACAGCTTTATTTGCCGCTTCTATTGCTGTAGCTCAAACGGATATAAAGAAAGTATTGGCTTATTCAACTGTTTCACAGTTAGGATTAATGTTTCTTGCTGTCGGATTGGGTGCTTACCATATTGCTGTATTCCATGTTATCACACATGCTTTCTTTAAAGCTTGCTTGTTCCTTGGCTCGGGATCAGTTATCCATGCAATGGGAGGAGAGCAGGATATGCGCCGTATGGGCGGATTAAAAGGAGCCATGTTGATTACATATGCCACGTTTGCCATTGCCACATTATCCATATCGGGAATACCGCCATTGGCAGGATTTTTCTCTAAGGATGAAATAATGATGACCGCATTCGAGCATAATAAAATATTGTGGGCAATAGGGGCTTTAGCCTCATTGTTGACAGCATTCTATATGTTCAGGGCATTGTATCTTACATTCTTTGGAAAATTCAGGGGAACGGAAGAGCAAAAACATCATTTGCATGAATCTCCGTCGACTATGACTATGCCACTTGTAATACTGGCTATTTTGGCAGTATTTGGAGGTGTGATCAGTTTACCTTTCGGCCTTAGCTGGCTAAATGGGTATCTGGAACCTGTTTTGCCGGGGATAGCAATTGCAGAGCATCCACCTGTAGGAGAACAAGCTATGACAATGGTCATATCCACAGTAATAGCATTTATCGGTCTTGGACTGGCATACTTCATATATGTGAAGAAATCGACAGTTCCGAAAGAAGATGATAAGATGACCGGATTTTCAAAACTCCTGTATAATAAATATTATATAGACGAGATATATAATATATTATTCATTAAGCCGATCTATGTGCTGGCGGACTTCTCCAACCAGATACTCGAACCATTGCTGAAAGATATATTTAGAAGCTTGGGAACACTAGTAGAGAATTTATCTGTTCCGGCTAAGAAATTGCAAAATGGAAGTGTAGGGTTTTATCTGTCTTTCTTTGTGTTAGGATTCAGTTTGTTAATCATCTTTTTATTTCTTGTATAAAACTATTGAAGGAACATGAATATAACTATTATATTAATCATTTTATTAGTAGGTGCAATTCTTACTTATTTTTCGGGAAATAGATTTGCGTCCAAAGTTGCTATTCTGTTTAGTGTGGCTGCTGCAATTTTCTCTGTGGCGTTATATCTTAATCACGGGCAGGCAGGTACAACTTTCAGTATCGATTGGATCAGCAATCCTAATATATCTTTTTCGCTTAAGGCAGATGGTTTATCTATAGCCATGTTGCTGCTGACTACAATTTTGCTTCCTCTTATCATTCTGGCTTCACAGATCAGGGAGTTTAAGAATGAAAAATTATTATACAGTCTGGTTATGTTTATGGCCTTTGCTATGGCAGGAGCGTTCTTAAGCAGCGATGCACTATTGTATTATGTTTTCTGGGAAATGTCATTGATCCCGATCTATTTTATCATTGTCCTGTGGGGCAACGGTGAAATAGCGAAGAGGCGTAAAGCTGCCATGACATTCTTCCTGTTTACGTTTGCAGGATCATTGTTTATGATGGCTGCTATTATCTATCTATATGTAAAAACAGGAAGTTTTCAACTGGAAGATTTTTACAATGCAAACCTGACCGAGACCGAGCAGATATGGATATTTCTGGCATTCTTTTTAGCCTATGCCATTAAAATACCAATTTTTCCTTTCCATACATGGCAAGCAAATGTTTACCAGAAAGCTCCGGCTATCGGTACGATGTTGTTGGCTGGTATTATGTCGAAGATGGGAGCATATAGTGTAATCCGTTGGCAATTACCTGTAACTCCTGACGCTTCGCATGAATTGAGGAATGTAGTTTTAGTATTATGTACTATAGGAGTGATATATGGCGCTATATTGGCCTTGCGTCAAAAAGATTTAAAACGCTTATTGGCATATGCTTCATTGTCGCATGTGGGCTTTGTGGCAGCAGGTGCTTATGCTCTGACGTTTGATGGAATACAAGGGGCTATTATCCTGATTCTGGCACATGGTTTCGGTATTGTAGCTATGTTCTATTCGGCTGATGTGATTCAAAGCAGGACGCATACGCTCGAAATAAGCGATTTAGGCGGAATCAAATGGCTTGCGCCGAAATTTACGGTGGCATTCTTTTTAAGCATTCTGTCCTCTATAGGAATACCGCTTACGTTTAATTTTATAGGAGAATTTACGATCTTATACGGATTGTATCAGGTAAACATTTGGTATGCTTTACTGGTCGGTACATCTTTATTTCTTGGAGCATTCTTTATGTTGAGGATGTTTCAACATGTGATGCTGGGAGAATCATATAAATTGCCATTCAGGGATTTGTCGAAAACGGAAGTATTTGTTTTTGCCATATTGATAATTGTATTGGTATTTTTCGGAGTATATGTAAAACCTGTATCAGACCTTATCTCATCCAGTGTAGGTGAGATAGTGATGTATATTAACAGATAACAACTATTCAAAGATATAATGAGTACATTGATAGCCGTTTCAGCGTTAGGTATCGTTTGCCTTTTATTGGATATATTCAATCTGAGAAAGATACTTATACCCTTTACTCTTCTAGCTCTGATAGCCATATTGGGAATGAGTGTAGCAGAGTTTACTTCAGGAGAGTCTTTTATCGAACCGGATAAATACAATATGATCGTTACTTCCGCGTTTGCACAGGGATTTTCTATCCTGTTTATCATCTTAGCTATTCTCATTATAGCGATGACTCCAAAGTTTTATGAAGAAAAGATTGTAAAAATAGCCGACTATGTAGCATTGAAAGTCTTTATGTTGGCCGGAGCGGTAGCAATGGTGTCGTTTGGCAATCTTGCGATGTTCTTCATCGGGCTCGAAGTACTTTCCATCTGCGCATATGCACTAGCTTCCAGCGAGCCGAAAGATATACGTAGTAATGAGGCCGGGATGAAGTACTTCCTGATGGGAGCTTTTGCTTCCAGCTTTATTATTTTTGGTATTGCTTTAATATATGGAGCAACAGGTTCCCTTGATATTGCTGAGGTTACATCTTCTTCTATCAGTCAGGGAGAGTCGTTGCCTGTTTGGTTTTATATCGGTTTTGTAATGATTTCGGTAGGGATGATGTTTAAGGCATCTATTGCACCATTTCATTTTTGGGCTCCGGACGTATATGAAGGATCTCCTACTCTGGTTACTGCCATTATGAGCACCTTAGTCAAAGTAGCCGCTATAGGTACTTTATTCAAGCTTATAACTATACTTGCTGTGGGGCTAACTCCTGCTTATCAAGTGATTTTGATTGTTCTATCTATCCTGACTATGTCGATAGGTAATGTAACCGCACTGAAACAGAAAAATATTAAACGGATGATGGCATACTCTGGTATATCACATGCCGGATTTATGATGATGACATTCCTGGCTATCGAGACATCTGCCAATGCTGTGTTATACTATGCTGCAGCATATAGTTTTGCCGGAATCGCCGCATTTGCCGTAATCCTTGCTGTATGTAAAGGCAAGGAAGATGAAAAGATAGAACACTTTTATGGACTTATCAAGAGAGATCCGTTACTGACTGCTGTTCTGATAGGGGCTTTCCTTTCACTGAGTGGTATCCCAATTTTTGCGGGATTCTTTGCTAAGTTCTTCGTCTTTGAGCAAATGTTACAAGCCAATCATATTGTACTAGTTGTTTTCGGGGTGATTAATTCAGTTATTGCAGCTTATTATTACTTTGGGATAGGCAATGTGATGATAACCAAAGAAAGTGCTTCTGATGCGCCGTTAAAAGCGCCTTTCGAATATAAAATAGTAGCTCTTGTTGCTATTTCCTTAACTATATTATTGGGCATTGTTCCATCAGTAATAATGGGATTGTCATTATAATAAAATTAAAAGCCTGCGATATCACATCGCAGGCTTCCAGATAGTATAATAAATAGTGCCTAACTAAACTTAAAAACTGATTATATCAGTGGGTTTAGTTGAATAGCATGGAGATTTTTAATCTCCATGTTTTTTATACCCTGTTGTAATTACATGGGTTTTCATTTTTGTCGCTTTTTTAGTGATAATATAGTTTGTCTCTTGAATTATAAGTTTGCCTTAAGTAGTCTTCTATAAGTTTGTCTTTTTGCTTTATTTTATCTCCACATTACAAAGGTATTATACTTTTTAGTTAATAAAATGTCAAGAAAGGTTATTCTAAAACCTTGTTCTACTAAAAGTCGTGTATTAAAGTAAAAAGTATTTCTCTGTTTGTCGTTTATGTTAATAAAAGTATCTGTCCAGTTTATAGGTTTAGATACAAATAGGTTGATATATAATTATTTTGTATGCTAAAATTCAAATGAAAAATTATTTCTTAGTAAAGATAATATTATTTATTGATATTTCATACTAAATATAATTTCTTTTATATATCATTTAAATGTATGATTTGATATAATATATACTATGTCTTTATTCTGGTTTCAATTTAAGTATCTAATAATACATTTATTTTGATTATGTTCCCTATATAAAATCTTGATTCAAATAATCTGTTATACTTTTGATTTGTATTTTGATTTACAAATACTTACAAAGTCTACTTTTATATTCTATTCTTGTTCAAATCTTTTTATCGATTAATTTTCATAGTATATTATTGATATTTAGCTTCTTGTGTTGTTTTGTAATTTATATTGCTTATTGTTATTCAAATAATTATCCGGATGCTTCATTTCTAATATTCTTAATTATAGGATATCACTAAATGTCATATATTAAGTGTATTGCCTGTTTTTAGCTTTAAAATGAGATTGGTTTAATTAAGAGCAAATCATGTTTATTTACGTAGAAATTGATACACGATCTATCTTTTTGTTCTGAGTTGTAATTAAATTCTGAGAAATTTATCTATAGTCAGATAGCTGTTAGCTTGTAGCCATTAGCTGACAGCTTTCAGAAAAATGATCTTTGAAATAATGAGAAATTACCCCACCCCAACCCTCCCCAAACAACGTTCGACAGAGCGAAGTGGAGTCAAAAGGAGAGGGGGTAGCGAAGCCACAAAGAGGAAGGAATAAAAAGGTTAAGAGTTAACGGCTATCAGCTAATAGCTAAAAGGTGTTACTTCTGTTACTTTTTAGTTAAAATGCTTAGTCTTGTCATGCTGACGACAGGAAGCATCTCCTTTCTTATAGACGGAAGA
>JAITVH010000064.1 GCA_031285905.1 Prevotella sp. | reverse complement strand
GTCTGCGCTATTACCTAAAATAAGAAATAAGGTATTTTAATAAAGATGGGCGGCTATGATCTGATATAGCCGCCCATTCTTATTTTTCTTCTTCTACAAAGAACCATCGTGTGCTACCCTTTTCTCTTACTACGGCCTGTCCGGGCTGCATATCGGGCAGTTTGCGTAGGGCGGGCTCCATTTCCAGCATTTCTTCCACAGAGACAGTATAGGCATCTTCTTCCTCTGCAAGTTCTTCTTCGCCGAATAACTGCCAGTCGCCGTCTTCATCATATAATACGAAAATGACAGGTGAGTCTTTTGTCAGTACGTGGCTGGTAGTAAGTACCGGCTTTAGCTTAGGTTCTTCTTTTAATTTCATTGAACTTTTTATATAAGTTTTTATTTCATCAACTCCTTATTGACCTTTCGGCATATCCGGTCGAAACCGTTTTTTTTCTTGCATAGGGACAGGAATACAGGCAAAACAAGAGGAAAATGAAAGAGTCTGGCTGTAGACTGTCTTTCTTTCACTAGATCTATTACCGGCTTGTTTAGTTCTTTAAATTCTTTATCTTCTGCAATTGCCCTGGCGGCGTTTTCTCCCGACTTAATGGCATAGTACAGGCCTTCACCTGTTAAAGAGTCGACATATCCTCCGGCATCGCCTATCAGGAGTATATTTTTGCGGAAAGGGTATTTCATCTTATCGTACATAGGGATGAAAGCTCCTTTTATTTTTTCTTCAGCTATATTATAGGTTGCCAGCATTTTATGGAAAGTTACCCTCTTGGTTTTCTTTTCCAGGTATCCTACCATAAAACCACTGTTATTCGGGAAGCAGAATGTATAGCCTTTTCTTGTTTTTTGGCTAAAAGAAATGCAGATATCATTTACAGATTTGTCTTCTACAAACTTTTCGAGGCATAATATGCCCTTTTTATAGTTAGGCTGCAAATATTCTCTTACTATACCGACTGTACCATCAGCCCCCACGAGGTAGTCGCAACTCAATGTCTTATCCGATAACAGTTTCAAGTAGATTTTACCGTCTCTTTCCTCTATTTTTGTGATAATATCGGTCATAAAGCGCCCTCCGGCCTTTTCATATTCTTTAAAAAGGTCGTAATCGAATTTTTTACGTTCCACTATGCGTATCTCTTTGTCGAGAGGAATAACGCATAAATGTTTTTTTGAACGGTAAATATTTATTTTGTCAATCGGTTTGTAGTCGTATTTTATCCCTTTAAATATCTCCTCAACCAGCATATGTGCTTTGGGGGTTAGTCCTCCACCGCATGCTTTTTCCCGGGGCAGCTCTTTTCTGTCTATGATCAGGCAATCCTGATTATTCTTCACCAGCTCGTATCCGCAGGTAATTCCTGCCGGCCCGGCTCCTACTATTATTGTCTTTATGTGTGTATTCTCCATATCATTGCCTTCGTTTGCTCATAAATAAGTTATGTGTAGAGTATATTAAATGTTATAAACTAATAAATATACAAGAATCAAAAAAACTCAAGAAGAATTGTATCCATATGCAAAAATAGACTAAAAAAAATAAAAAGCAAACCTTTTTCATTTAACATATTCTTTTTTGGTTAACATTTGTTGGTAACCTTGCACTTTAAAGATCGAGAGTGAATGAAAAAAAGCGGTTTCTTGTTAATAGCCTTCGTCTTTCTTTTTGGAGGTTGCGATATGATAGAGTACCATCCTTATGACGGGCGCGTTTCGGGTGAGACAGGTATAAATGAAAAAAATATAGCGCTGATAGAAGAACGGTGCAAGGGAAAGGAGACTATCCGTTTCGCATTTATCGGAGATACCCAGCGGTCGAACGATGATACGGAAAAATTTGTAAAAGCACTGAACGCACGGGATGATATAGACTTTGTCATACATGGTGGCGATGTAGCCGACTTCGGACTGACGAAGGAATTTATGTGGATTCGCGATATAATGAATAAATTGACGGTGCCTTATGTTGTTATTCTGGGGAATCATGATTGCCTGGCCAACGGAGAAGAAGTTTTTGAAAAAGTATTCGGGTATCCCAATTTTTCCTTTCTTGCCGGAAATGTCAAGTTCGTGTGTCTTAATACCAATGCATTGGAATTTGATTACTCGTTGCCTGTACCAGATTTTCAGTTTATAGAACAGGAGATGAAGGATGAACGTGAGGAATATGAAAAAACCATTGTGGCCATGCATGTGCATCCCTTTGCCGATCAGTTCAACAATAATGTGGCCAATGTGTTTCAGCGTTACATTAAAGAATACCGGAAGCTACAGTTTTGTATGCATGCACACGACCATTACTTCAAAGTAAATGATTTTTTTGAAGACGGAATATTCTATTATGGCACTCCTGCCATAGCCAGACGCGAATACCTTATTTTCACTATTAACGAAGACGACACACATAGCTATGAACGGGTTGAATTTTAAGCAATATATTTTACTTATCATTTTTTTAGTTTTTTCACTGACTGCTTTTGCTCAGAAAGGATATGAAAAAAGGTTGGAACGATACCAGTCGCAATGGGAAAAGCTGATCCCTACCCATAGTAAAATACAGTATGCGGGAGGTATGGGGTTGATATCCTTGGGGGTAGGATGGGATTATGGTAAGAATAACCAATGGGAAACAGATGTCTTCCTTGGTTTTTTACCGAAATATTCGACTAAAGAGAATAAGATCACCTTTACTCTGAAACAGAATTTTATTCCCTGGAAGAAGCATATCAATTCCAAATTTTCTTATGAGCCGCTTACCTGCGGATTGTATGTCAATACTATCTTCAATGGTGACTTCTGGGTAAGTGAGCCTGACAAGTATCCTAGCGATTATTACTCTTTTTCTACCAAGTTGAGGTTCAGCATATTTGCCGGGCAGCGTATTACGTTCGACATTCCGGATGACAAGCGTTTTTTTACCAAGTCGATAACTGCTTTTTATGAGATCAGCAGCAACGACCTGTATATCGTGAATGCTTTCACTGACAGTTCGCTTGGCCCTACTGATTATCTGAAATTGTCTTTCGGATTGAAGTTTCAGTTGTTCTAGTATATATTTTACCTGAAGGCGGTTTTAAATATCACTCCATCAGTTACGAATACGACAGAATCGGCCGGCAAATCCTTGTCGATGGACAGTATTTTTACTGGGATAGTGGAGAATGTCCTTTCTTCGGTTCCTTGCACAACCCGAAAATTTATATATAACGTATTGTTGCTTATATAGGTAGAGTCCACTTCTATAGATGTTTCTCTGCCTGTTTCAGGCAAAACTATAGCTGCCACTTTTTCCAAGGCAAAATTTATATCGGTCGGTTTAGCCGACATGGTGGTAGCCGGATGGAAACTTTGGGAAAATTCAGCACTGTCCATTATCAGGAATTGGGTGTCATTAGGTCTCAAAAGAGAGAAATAGCCTTCTACAGGCTTTAGTTCTACTGCTGTCGAAGAGATCTTGATATCCTGCTTGTTTGAGGTATGGCAGGCAGTAAATAATGTAATGATAGATATGGATAGATATGGATAGATATAATAGCTTATTCATGCGTTCTGATCTTTTTTAAGATAATATATTATAACAAATGTATGATATATGGTTCAATATCTTTTTTTATTGTAATCTTTTTTAATATAATATATTGTATTATAACAAATGTAGTGGATATATGGTTCAATATCTTTTTTTATTGTAATTTTGTCAGTCTGGATCAGTTTGAGAAGAACTGTTACAGGCTTTCATTATTTAATTAAACATATTTCTATGAACAAAGAGCAAGGACTGGACTTTAAATCCACGACTTCGACCGAAGAAAAGAAACTGTTCATCGAGACCTATGGCTGCCAGATGAATGTGGCAGACAGTGAGGTGGTTGCATCGGTGATGCAGATGGATGGTTATACTATGGCAGACAGGATGGAAGACGCCGATGCCTTATTTATCAACACCTGTTCGATACGCGATAATGCCGAACAGCGGGTTATTCAGCGGCTTGAATATTTCAGCGCTATCAAAAAGAAGAAAAAGCCGGGTATGATAATCGGTGTACTGGGATGTATGGCCGAACGTGTAAAGGAAGAATTACTGGAAAAGCACCATGCTGATCTGGTTGTAGGCCCCGATGCCTATCTTGATTTGCCCAATCTGGTGGGCGCAGCCGAGAAGGGTGAAAAAGCAATCAATGTAGAACTTTCCAAAACTGAGACTTACAAGGATGTAATCCCGCTGAAAATAGGAGGGAACCATATTTCCGGTTTTATTTCTATTATGCGTGGTTGCGATAAGTTTTGCACTTATTGCATTGTCCCTTATACGCGTGGACGGGAACGTAGTCGCGAACCCCGGAGCATATTGAACGAAGTCGCTGATCTGCGGGACAGAGGTTTCAGAGAGGTAACACTATTGGGGCAGAACGTAAATTCTTATCATTACGAGGAAGAGAGTAGGGCAGTGATTGATTTTCCTAAACTACTGGAAATAGTGGCGCAGGAAGCTCCCGGGATGCGTATCCGTTTCACGACATCGCATCCGAAAGATATGACAGATGAAACGCTGGAAGTAATCGCAAAATACGATAACCTTTGCAAGTTTATCCACCTGCCGGTACAGTCGGGAAGTTCTCGTATGCTGAAACTGATGAACCGGAAGTATGATCGCGAGTGGTATCTCGACCGTATTGCCGCTATTAAGCGTATTATTCCCGGTTGCGGGCTTTCTACCGATATTATGTGTGGCTATCACTCCGAAATGGAAGAAGATCATCAGGAGACTTTGTCATTGTTGAGAGAGGTTGGTTTTGATTCGGCCTTTATGTTCAAATATTCGGAGCGTCCCGGTACTTATGCCGCCAAGAAGCTGACGGATGATGTGGCGGAGGACATCAAGATAAAGCGGTTGCAGGAGATTATAGAGCTGCAAAACGAATGTTCGCTGGAAAGTAATAAGCAAGATATAGGTAAGATATTTGAAGTCTTGGTCGAAGGATTTTCCAAACGATCCAGAGAACAACTATTTGGGCGCACCTCGCAGAATAAGGTGGTAATCTTTGATAAAGGAAAGTATAAGATTGGTGATTTTGTGACTGTTAAAGTTACAGGAAATACATCTGCCACATTGTTTGGTGAAACAATTGTGAGTAATGATTAACAGGGTGTGATTTTTTTTGAATAAAAGTTTATAACTGTCTTAAAAATAACTATATTAGACGTCCGTTTCGGCGGGGATTGAGGAAGAGAATATTATAAGGCTGTTTTTTATAAAGAACTTTAAAATTATGTTATCATTAAACCTTTTTAGGATTTAGTGTGTTTTAATACTCTGTAAAAAGCAGTTTTATATCTAAGATAAAATAGATATTTAACTACAAAATTTAAAGTTATGAATAAAACTGGATCGAATTTGTTATTTCTGGCAATTGGAGCTGCCCTTGGTGCGGCGGTTGGTTATATTGCTGCTTCTGATAAGAAAGAAGAGTGGTTGAAAGATATCAACAGCCTGGTAGATAAGGTAAAAGGAAACGTGAAAGATGCCGCAGCAAAAGGCCGGGAAAAAATAGACGAATTGAGATAAGAAATATCAAAGAAAATTGGAAGAGACAAGAGAAAATATCGGATTAAAGGCTTTTCTTGAAGAAATAAAACAAGAACTGACTATTTATCTCAACAGGAGAATACGCCTGCTCAAGCTGGAAAGCTATGAAGTAGGAAGTAAGGCCGCTTCTTCTATCGGTTATGGATTGATATTGGTGGGTATTGTATTCCTGATATTGTTCTTCGTGCTGCTGGGACTGGCATTTTTTATAGGCGAATTATTGGGTAGTCTGGCTGCCGGATTCGGAGTCATGGCCATTGTGTCGGCTCTGTTATTGCTGTTGGTTGTTCTGTTTAGAAAACCGTTGAAGCGCTCGATGTTGAATAAAACAATTATCTTTTTCAGAAATATAGAATCGAATGAAGATTAAAATCAGCCCTTTAGACGAATTGCGAAAAGAGAAGGAACTGGCTAAGATAGAATGCGAAGCCAGCGAAGTTGTCTTGGCCGAACAATGGGCATATCTGGGCGACCATGCTGTTTCGCTTGTTTTTAACAGCATATTGCACGGAGTCACCGATAAACTAGGATTTGGCAGTAAAGAGCAATCAAAGTCTCAGAAAGTTATAGGTTCGGGCGGCGGAGGTTTCCTTAATAATATTACGAGTAATCTCGGGGCTTATTACCCTCTTTTGTGGGATCTTTTACGTCCTGTATTGTGGGCGTTTGCTGTGAAGAAAGTGAAATCTATATTTACCGGAAAGAAGAAAAAGTAATACTTGCCATCTTTCAATAATAGAATAACAAAGCAGGCTGATAGAAACCCTATCAGCCTGCTTTGTTATTGCATCGCTACCTTAATAATTTCAGGAGAACAGAGTAGAGCGGATAACTTCATTTGCCATTAAGTGGTGAGATTATTCTATCACAAATATGATAGTACCCTCCGTAGGTGCCCAATCGTATATAAATTTGGCATGTGAGGTTGCATTACGCACACACATATGCGAACGCGGGGTAGTACCCAGCGATTGACTGTATTCGATGAGGGCGGTTCTGGGTTTGTTTACCGGTATGCCATGTATGTATCCGCCATTGGTAAAGCGATTGGCATAAGGTGCAAATCCGGCAATATCTGACGTGCCATCTACCAGGAAGTGCATTTTCTGTTTCTTTTCCTGTAGGACAAACATTCCCAATGGAGTTTCCTGCTGATAGGGTGGACGGTGAAGTCCGGTGGTTGCAGGATTCATACTCCTGACCAACCATTTATCGTCTTTTTTTTCCAATACGGTAATGTTCTCATCCTTTCTGTCTACAAATATAGCCTTATGGAATACTACGCTGTCGATTATTAACTTTATGTATTTTCGGGTAACCAGCCATTCCCCACCATGGTAGGTAGTAGCTACACGCATAAAACGGGATGTAGTATCATTCTCTATGATTTCTACCAGCGAACCATCTCTTCCATATCGCTCTCCGGTGATAGTATCTTCCGGCAAGTAGAGTGTTACAGACTGGTATCTTTCTACCCCCAGGGTATCTGCCACCCGTTTATATTCGTTTCTTTTCCAATTTCTGATCAGCGAGGCTTCCCCGTTTTTGTTTTTATAGTTTTGCAGAATACCCCATTGAGTGGGTTTCTGCTGCATATTTTCAAGATTTGCCAGATGCTCTTTTATCTGATTCCATTTAAATGTACGGGTGGTATCCTTGTAGGGGTAAGTATCTTCCAATGTATATTGCTCATACATGAAGTCCTTTTCGATGAGGATGTCGGCTGCTGTCAGTTTTTTTTGTTCTTCTTGTTTTATCTCCTCTTTTACCTCTGTAGTGTCATTGGCGACTATAGTGTCTTCTTGCTTTTCTTCCGTCTCTGAAGTTCTTGTACAAGAATAGGGAGCAAGTATATTTATAATTATAAACGATATGAGAATAAATTTTTTCATTAAATAAAACAGGATGTTAGTATAATCTCTATTTGTGATACGTTTGATTATACTTATTAACAAAAAACACTAATTATTGTTCTTTCTAAATACTTTGTAGGTTTTTTATTTCTGTTATTATATCGTTCCACATATCGTCCTTTATTTTGGGGCCTATAACCTGAATTACATTTGCGGCCAATAGTGTTCCCATCTCTCCGCAAATCTTTAGTGGCTGATTATTGATCAGTCCATACATAAATCCTGCGGCATAAAGATCTCCGGCTCCGGTGGTATCAATACAATTGACTTTCAGGGCAGGAACAAATATTTTTTCATTTCCCCTTTGTATCCACGAACCTTTTGCACCTGTTTTAACTATTGCTATCTCAACTTGTTTTGCTAATTCAGACACAGCGTTTTCGGGTTCCATGCCGAGTAGGCTTTTCGCTTCTTCTTCATTGGCAAAAACGAAATCTACATACGGAGGAATTATTTGAAGCAAAAAGTCGCGGCTGGCATCTACAATGTTATAGCTGGCCATATCCAATATCACCTTTGCCCCGGCTTGTTTGGCCAAAAGGATTGCCTGTTTTATCAGATCATAATTCTGAACCAGGTAACCTTCGATATAGAAATAATCATATCCTTTAAAATCTTCGATCTTTAGTTCCCCGGCATTAAGTAAAGCGGCGGCTCCAAGATAGGTAGCGAAAGTACGTTCCCCGTCCTTTATAAGGATGAAAGTAGAAGCAACACCAGACGGTTCATCTACTTCGGTAAGGTGTGATTTTACATGATATTTATCTAAATCCTTTTTATAATAATTGCCGAAGAAATCTTTACCTATACGTCCGATGAATCCGGTTTCTATGCCGAGGTTTGCTATACCGACAATAGTATTAGAAGCCGAACCTCCGGAAACGATATCTGTGTCCATTTTATTTATTTCCCTGGAGATGGTTTCGAACTGGGCATCATCGATGAGTTGCATACTACCTTTCGGTAAACCAAGGCGTTGCAGGATGCTATCATCTTCTACCACTGCCAATACATCTACAAGGGCATTGCCCATTCCTAATACTTTTGCCATATTTGATTTCTTTTTTGTGCAAAGATATTGCATAATTCAGAAATAAGCCCTACTTTTGCCTCGCTTTTGAGCAGAAAAATTCTTCCTTAGCTCAGTTGGTTAGAGCACCTGACTGTTAATCAGGGGGTCCTTGGTTCAAGTCCAAGAGGAAGAGCAAAAGGTAAGGCGGTTGCAAGTATTTGCAGCCGCTTTTTATTTGTACGGCGTGGAGATAGTATGATCTGAAAGAAATCAGAGCTGTATTTTATCCATATTTTCAACATACTCATATTGCCTGTTGAAAAAGTCGTGAACGATGTTTTCATTGGCGCCTGATACCAGAGCTGAATAACGCCTCAGGGAGTAAAGCCACTTTATATGGGTAGCACAAGCTATCTTGTCACTGAGGGAGATAGGGTTAGGCAGAAAACTCCAGACATCTGTTTGTTCTACTTCATCAAATTTGAAATAGACCGAAGTGGAAATAATATTCAGAGTAGACAAATAAAAATAGGCCGATCTGTCCAGATGGTCATACAGCATTACACTCTTTCCCCAATCAACTAATGAGAAGAGGCTTTCTTTCATGACATGAAAATCATTTTCCGATATCAGTTTTCGTTTGTAAAAATATTGGATATCCTTAATTACGTTCAGATATAAGTTTTCATCGAATATAAAGGTTGTATTTTTGAGACTATTTGTGTGTGAAGCCAAATCGTTACGGACAGATGTGATATCTTTGGAAAGTTTGAAATTCTCGAAAGGATAGTCTAAAGGGAATTCCCGCATTAAATGCATCCACCGGTAACAGATAAACCTGAATAGAATGTCAAATTTGGCCATAAACATGTCCGGTAACCGATTGGCAGACATTACAATTTCCTTATCTCCTGATGCTTTTACATATCTCTCCGTCAAAGCCAGAAAACGCTTTAACATGAGATATATACTTGTTTCGATATTTGTTCCGGAAGATTTTCTGAACTCTTCTGAAAAGTCATTATTATGAATATAAAGTATTTCATCGAGCGAGAAGTTTAGGATTGAAGAAAGTTTTACAATTTCATGATATGTAAAGCTTTTTTTGCCGTTTATCCGGCGATAAACCGAATCACGGCTGAGATTAAGTTCCTCCATTAGATAATCTACAGGATTAATCTTTTCAGGTATATTTTCCAGAATTTTGCCTACAAGAATACTGTCTTCATTATGCTTCATAAATGATATTTAGTTAAAGTAATAACAAAATTAGAAAAATAATGTTGAGCGAAAATCCTTTACAGGCGCATCTATTTTGATTTTTTGCAACAAAAAAAGTCAAATTGTCTTATTTCTTAAGTATTTGTTTAGGGCATTATTAAAAATAAAGAAATTTTATATTGGTATATACTGTGATTTGGCAAATTATGCAAACAGTTTATCGCATTTTCATATTCAATTTCAAGTAAATTTGTATAACAATGAATGAAGACAAATAAAATTTATTGTTCCTTTCGACAGGCGATATTCTAAGGCAAAAGTGTAAAAGGATAAAATCTATATCCTTTTACATCTTTTAAAATAGATGTGTGCCCATAATTTTATCAACAGGATACAAACTACATAATTTACTGAACGATGAATAGAAGAATTACACTATTATGCCTCCTCGGCATTTCATTAACTACCACTGCACAAGTAACAATAGGAAGCGGAACTGTGCCTTCAAAAGCTGCATTATTGGAATTGAAAGACCAGAATGCAAATACTCCGGCCTTGGTTACCGATGATGCGAATGTAACCTCCAAAACAGGAGGGCTGTTGCTTCCAAGGGTAAAATTGATAAATAATAATACCCTTCAGCCGTTTATTGAAATAACGAATAAGCTCTGGGATGAAAAAGAAACCAATAAGATAAGGGAAACTCATGCCGGACTTATGGTATATAATCTGTCTACTGCAGCCGGGTTCGAACAGGGTATTTATGTATGGGACGGTGCCAAGTGGATAATAACAAAGACAACAGCTCCGACAGCGGATAATAGCTGGTCACTGGATGGGAATACAGGCACTACAGCAGGTACAGATTTTCTAGGGACGACCGATGCACAAGGTCTAGCCTTCAAAACCAATAATACAGAGCGAATACGCATAACAAGTACCGGAAATGTCGGTATAAATACGACTGCACCCTTGGCTTCGTTACATGTGGAAGGCGATATGAAACTTACCAATACCCCTGAATATACAAATGGAGACGTTTTGGTTGTAACATCAGATGGCTCGGTAGGAATCGCTGCTCCTGAAGTGCCTATCAATAAAGTATTGTATGCACAGAGTTCAACCTTACAAAATATAGCAGGTCCTGACTTAGCAACTGTAAATGCCGGTAATCCACTCGTTGTTACATGGGCTACAAGTGATGTACAGAGCTTCGGAGGATTATTGACCCAGAATGACGATCATTCATTCACATTTAATGAAAAAGCCTTATGTGAAGTGAGTGGTTATGTGAATTATCAGCCGAATGCCACTCCGCCTGCTAACTATACGACTTCCTACAATGATTATGTCGCAGCAGTGAATGTAATCATAGAATATGCCACAGCATCGACACCCAATACATGGCATACCCTGACAGGGGGCCGGCTCCTGTATCCGGGAGCAACTGCCGGTGGCCCTTTACAATCGGTGCATGTAGCTGCGTCTATTAGGGTTTTCGAAAAAAATGATAAAATAAGGATGATTATAAAACGGCCGAGCTCAACATTCGGATTAGCACATGGATCTATGAGTATCTATGAGTGGCTCACCGTTTGCAGCTATTAATGTACCTACAGGCGCAACTTATTGTAAAAGTCTGAAAGTGACAACAATGTAAATAAAGCAACTAATTGCGGCTCAAATTATATTCCGGTCAATCCGCATTTGAGAGGGTTTTTATGACCGCTGGTTGTCATCCAGACCGTAGGGAAGGATCTCCATTATCGAATGAGATGTTTCGTTAATCGCTCAATATGACAGAGAAGAGTAACACTTTGATAGTGCAATTTTACTTTTTAGCCTCTTACATACACCCTCTAAAAAATATTGCATTAATTTTTATTGATTACTGAAAAGCCTTACTTTTGTTTAGATAAAAAGGATAAGGATGAAGAAGTCGATTTTGTTTGTTTGTTTATTCTCTGTATTTGGCGTATGGGCTAATGAGCCGATAAAAATAGGAGTCATTACTGATACGCACTACCTATCAGAACAATTAATGGATGGCGGCTATGCCCTGCAGGATTATATAGAATCCAGCGGAAAGAATGTGAAAGATGTACCGGCTGTTCTCGATAAGGTATTAGAGGATTATCTCAACAGCGATATAGAGGTATTATTGGTATGCGGCGATATGACAAAAGACGGAGAAAAACAAAGCCATCTGGACTTTGTACAGAAGCTGAAACCACTACAAGATAAAGGGGTGAAAATATTCGTTGTACCCGGCAATCACGATATCAATATGCCCAATCCGGTCGAATATAAAGGAAATAAGAAGTTTCCGGTAGCTAATATATCTCCCGATGATTTTGTAGACATCTATGCAGAATGCGGATATAAAGGCGCTCTACTGAGAGATCCCGCATCGCTAAGTTATGTAGCCGAATTATCCGGTGACACATGGTTGCTCACCATAGATGCCGCACGCTATAAGGAGTACACTACAAATAGTATCTCGTCTGGAAAGATTTCGCCCGAAACTGAAAAATGGATTTCCGGTATTCTGGATGAAGCCAAAGCAAAGAATAAACATGTGGTAGGCATGATGCACTGGGGACTGACTGAGCATATTATGTTGCAATCTATGTTCTTTAAGAATTACCTGGTGGATGACTGGCAACGGCTGGCGAATACGTTTGCAGACAAGGGCATGAAAGCCATTTTCACAGGTCACTTTCATTCAAATGATATTTCGGCCTTCACCTCCGATGCAGGAAATACCATCTATGATATAGAGACAGGTGCATTAGTATCTTATCCTTTTTCGTATCGTTTTGTCGATTTATATCCTGATAAGATGAGCATAAAGACAAAGAATATCGTTTCTATAGCGGACAATCCAAGCTTTCTGGAAGAAGATAAGCTACGGATGCAAACATTGGCAAAGAAGCAGGCACAAGGCAAACTGAAAGGCTTGGGATTTAATATGCCTCCCGAAGCCTCAGCTTCATTTTCCGAAGTGATGAGCCAGATATTTATCATGCATGCATATGGGGATGAAGTGATGAATGAAACATTGAGAAAGTCGCTGGCAAAATTGGCTGATACAATGGATATCCCGATTGATATGGAAGAAGTAGAACTGGACTTCCCCCCTGCTGATAATAATGTAGAAATAGTTTTTGAGTGATGTTACAGTTATCCTTATATCCCGAACTGATAGAAGCCGGATGCGACGAGGCCGGACGTGGTTGTCTTGCCGGACCTGTTTTTGCGGCTGCGGTTATCCTGCCCAAAGATTTTGAATGCGAGGTATTAAATGATTCGAAGCAATTGACCGAGAAAGAACGGTATACCCTGCGTCCACTTATCGAAGAAAAAGCGTTGGCATGGGCTGTCGGAATTGTAGACCATAAAGAGATAGACAAAATAAATATACTGAACGCCTCATTTTTAGCTATGAAACGGGCTGTTGCTGCCTTGAAAATATTACCGGAGCATTTGCTGATAGACGGTAATCGTTTTTGCGGATACGAGGGTATTAAGCATACTTGTGTAGTGAAAGGCGATGGTAAGTTTATGCCTATCGCTGCGGCTTCGGTACTGGCAAAGACTTACCGGGATGATTACATGCTGCAATTGCATAAGGAATATCCGCTTTATGACTGGGATAATAATAAAGGCTATCCTACAAAAAAACACCGTGCTGCCATCAGGGAACACGGTGCTACTCCATATCATAGGATGAGTTTTAATCTGTTGGATTCTCAGTTGGAACTTAAGTTTTCGTAACCGAACTTCTTTTCAAAATCTTCGCCTATTTCGTCAAGGAAATAGAGTGTGGCTTTTCGTGTATTTTCCCTGTACTCCTTTATCTCATCGTTTTTCTCGAGGGCTGCATCGGAGATAAAGTCCTCTGCTCTGTTAATTCTTGGTAGTATTTTGTTCTTTGATGCATTTTCAGACATATAAGATATCTCTGTAATTTCCAGCACACATTTGTCCTGAAACAAAAATCCGTTCATACGATAGCGCATCACCATTTTTTCGCGGACACCTTTCGAGTTTTCGGGAAGGAGGAGTTCTATTCTCGACTTAGCAATGAACTCTTTATTACGCTTATCGTGGCGCAGGCTCGAGATAAACGGGTCTTTTCCATATTTTGAGATAGCCCATTCTCTTAACAATTTATAGTTATCATCTTCCGAAAGTTCTTTTTTCAATGGAATCTCTTTCAGAAATGTCACCTTATCTTCTATAACAGGAATACTGGCTCCTGTAAACGTTTCTCCCACCTTAGCCACTTGTGCAAAGCCAGAGAAAATGAACAAGGCAAATGTGAGAAATATTAAAAGTCTTTTCATAGTTTGGGCTATTTGTGTTTTACAAATATAGAAATATATTTTTTAATCAAACCATTAAAGTGCTTATTTAGCTTTTGCTTGCAATGGCAACCAAGTGATTCTTTAGTGTGTTAGAATACATTTCGAGCATCTTGTCCAGTACAAAATCGTGGTCGATATAGTCCAGATCGATCTTCTTAATTTGCTTTTCGAGATAAGCTTTAAAGTTTTCCACCTGTTCTTTTGTATATTTATCACTGAAGCGGCTCTCTTTATTGAATAGGTCATATGCAATGTAATTACAAGGATATATCTCGTAATTAGCATGTATTTCCTGATCAATAATCTGTGCAGCCAGTGCAGGTTGCAGGCGTTTGTCCGGCTCCGTTATCTTATCCAGTTCAGCATTGATGCAGTCTCCGAATCTGAAAACCACATTTCCTTTATAGCCAAGGATGCCGATTTCCATATTCAGCAAGTCATCACGCTGTGTCTTTTTGAAATCAGGATCATCTCGCTTCTGTTGGAATTCTTTTGCCTTCAGATAATCTGTCGGATCATATTCATATGAAATAGACAATGGGATAAGATTCAACTCTTTCAGGCTATCTATAAACGGTTTATCTTCCGGATATAGCGCGAGCATCTTAAGCAAGCTGTCTTGCGTACGGTCGTCCGAGTTTTTAGCTCTTCCTTCGCGTTGGGCAATCCATACGGATTCACCTTTTTCATTGATCACATAATGAATATATTCAGACATGTGCTTAGATGCCTGAAGCTTTTCTTTGATAGAGAGGCCTCTGCGCACAATGAAGCTTTTATTTAGCCTCACCAGCTTGTCTATCCAGGGATGAATCAAGAGGTTGTCGCCGATAGCGATCTCTGTTGTTTTAAAGTTCTGCTCGTGGCGCATGATATTCAGTAATCCTGCATCAAGAACGATATCCCGATGATTTGAGAGAAAAAGGTGCTCGACAGACCTGTCTATTGTTTCCCACCTGTCGCCCCTGATACTTTGAGATACTTTCATGCCCAGCATTCTCACCACAGGATAAATCATTTTTGCCTGAAATTCTTCTTTTGTCTTGTATGTCGACATTTCAGCCGAGAATTCATCCCAGTTGATATCAGGAATAATGTATCCTACAGCATGTTGAAATCCGGGATCAACTAATATATCCTGTATGGCTTGTTCCACCTCATGGTCGTACAGAGGTGCTATATCATCAAATTTACTGCTCTTTGTTTCCATATCAATTCGCTTTCAATTCGTTTTCTATTATCTCAGTCAGTACGTCAGTGATACTAAGGCCGGCAGCGGCTACCTGTTGCGGAATAAAACTGGTAGTCGTCATTCCCGGTGTAGTGTTCACTTCTAGCATATATGGTTTACCATCACTAATGATAAAATCGACACGAACAATACCTTTGGCTCCTACTAAATCGTATATATAACGCGCCAATCGTTGTATTTCGTTTGTCATCTCGTCAGAAATACGAGCTGGAGTGATCTCGTCCGATTCTCCTTCATATTTCGCTTTAAAGTCAAAAAAGTCGTTCTTGGTAACTACCTCAGTTAAGGGGAATATTACTTCCTTGCCCTTAATTTTGTAGCAACCACATGTAACCTCTGTTCCGCTGATAAATCGTTCGATTATCACATCATTGGTTTCTCTGAATGCGATGTCGATAGCCTCTTGCAACTGATCTATAGATTTCACTTTAGTAGTAGCAAAACTAGATCCTCCTGTATTTGGCTTTACAAATACGGGGAAACCCAGCTTGTTTGCTATATCAGGAATACTATAAAGTGAATCCTTGTTCAAAAATAAGGAATCTGCCACATTAATTCCAAAATTTTTGATATAATTATTACAAATGAATTTATTCATGGTGAGGGCAGATGCCGTCATCCCACAACTGGAATAAGGTATTGACAGCATATCGAAATACCCTTGTATCCGGCCATCTTCGCCCGGAGTGCCATGTATGGTGATGTATGCAAAATTAAACTTTACACGTCTATCCTCTACTGAGTTAATAAAACTAAAATCGTTCTTATCTACCGGTATGTGGTTATCGTCTATGTTTACAGTCCAACTCTCTTTAGTGATCTTTACTTTATAAACATTGTATTTTTCTTTATCCAGAAAAGAGTATATTCCTGCCATGCTTTTTTCGGAAATAACTATTTCGGAGGTATAGCCTCCCCACACTATGGCAATATTCTGTTTCATTGTATATCTTAGTTTTATTATTCTATGAATAAGTCTTTTATTCTATATATCACGGTTTGCAATATAAGTACGCCATTTGTCCAGCAATTGAGTCATATCATCCGGAAGCGGTGCTTCAAACATCAACTCTTCTCCCGTGCGTGGCTGAATAAATCCTAATGTTTGTGCATGTAGTGCCTGGCGCGGGCATATGTTAAAGCAGTTTTGAACGAACTGTCTGTATTTTGTAAAATTAGTTCCTTTCAGTATCTCATTCCCGCCATAGCGTCCGTCGTTGAATAGGGTGTGTCCTATATATTTCATATGTACGCGTATCTGATGCGTGCGTCCTGTTTCCAACCGGCATTGTACCAAGGTTACATAGCCCAGTCGTTCCAGAACCTTATAATGGGTTACAGCAGATTTTCCATACTCACCATCGGGGAAGACGGTCATCAGCATACGGTCTTTAAGGCTGCGTCCTATGTTTCCCTCTATGCGTCCCTCATCTTCTGTAATGGAACCCCATACCAGTGCCACATATTGCCTTTTGGTCGTTTTATTGAAGAATTGTTGTGAAAGATGAGCTTTTGCGTAAGCATTTTTAGCTACGGCTATCAGCCCCGAAGTGTCTTTATCAATACGATGGACAATACCCAGTCGAGGATCTTTCGCATCATATTCGGGGGTATCTTTGAGTTTGTATGCGATAGCATTCACCATAGTTCCCTGATAGTTCCCAAATCCGGGATGCACAACCAGCCCCGGCGGCTTATTGATCACCATCACATCTTCATCTTCGTATACAATATCCAATGGTATGTTTTCGGGAATAATCTCCAGTTCGCGCGGCGGCCTGTTCATTACCACCGATATGGTGTCTAGCGGTTTTATCTTGTAATTGGATTTGACAGGCTTATCATTCACCAAGATACAATCAGCATCGGCAGCTTGCTGTATCCTGTTGCGTGAAACGCTGACAATATGCATAGCCAGATATTTGTCTACGCGCATTTGTCCCTGTCCTTTATCTACTTCGAAGCGATAATGTTCATATAGCTGCGAATCCTGCTCTTCCTGAGCAAAATCGTCGTCAGCAAAGTCATCTACTTCGTCAAATGAATCGTCTGCCATTATTCAAAAAAAGATTCTTCTATTTCAATATCTTCAGATAAGGCCGGTATCTCTGTGTTAATGCTGTCGTCGAAAGTTTGCCCTCCTGCTCCGACTGTGATTTTCAGCGAAGAGCCCTTCGGTACTTTCTGATTAGGTGTAAGTTCTTGTCCCTTATATGATACAGATACTACTATGCCTGCATATGCAGAAGGAACTTCCTGTACTACAAGATTTTTGAATCCCAGCGAATTAAGTTGGGCCTCGGCCTGACGGAATGAGAAATCTTTTAGTTCAGGCACAGGAATCATCTGCAGCCCTTTAGCCTTGATAACGAGGAGTATCGTACGTCCTTTCTTTACATTCGATTCTTCCTTTGGTATTTGTTCCAGAATAACCCCGGGAACACCTTCGCTCTGATACAGAGAGTCAATTATTTCATATTCGAGGTTTGCCCCTTCCAGTATCTTTGCAGCGTCTTCTACCTGCATGCCTTTCACCGGAGGCACTTTTATAGATTCTCCATGTTTGGTATACAGATCGAGTGCAAATAACGTAATTGCTATAACGACTACCAAAATGATAGCCATCAGAAATATATTTTTTACATATATGTTAGAAAAGAAGCTTAATATCGGGTTTTTCTTTTTCATGTATATAAGTACCAAAGAGTATTTAATGTAACATTATTTAATTATAACTAATTGTTGTTGTTATATATACGAAAGTAACAAATAGGTCTGCGACCTTATATTCAGTAATGTAGTTGCAAAAATATTAAAAAAAAGCAGTTTTCACTTCTTTTATATTACTTATTTATGATAATATAAGATATACAAAAAGGATAAACCCCGGAGGCTTATCCTTTTTTGTATAGAATTATTGTAAAACAATTTCTTTCGTTATTCAGATTTAGAAATCGGAATCTGGCGTTTAACTCCCTGACTTAGGGAAATCATCGTTTCTGTGGCAACTACACCGGGGATATCTTGTATATGATTGTTCAACAAGTCCATAAGGTGTTCGTTGTCGCGGGCATAAAGCTTGATAAGGATTGTATACGGCCCTGTTGTAAAATGAGATTCTACAATTTCCGGAATCTTTTCCAGTTCCGGAATCACGGTTTTATACATTGATCCTCTTTCCAGCTTCACCCCTATGTATGTGCAGGTATTATACCCTAAAACTTTTGGATTAACGAAATATCCTGAACCTACGATAACATCCATTTCTATCATACGTTGTACACGCTGATGGATTGCAGCACGCGATACGCCGCATTCAAGAGCCACATCTTTGAATGGGATTCTTGCATTCTGAGATATTATTTCCAGTATTTTTTTATCCAGTTTGTCAATTTTCTGCATAATATGGGCTTTAATCGTTATTATATCCAAATATAGAGTTTTTTTTGCAAAAACAAATCTTTTTGTTCAAAAACTTATGATTGAAATACCAAAATATTATCTAAACCTGACTTTTTGTTTTATTTATTAGGGCTATCAATACTTATTAGCTCAACATCGAAGATCAGAGTTGAGAAAGGCTTGATTTTTCCCATATCCTGTGCACCATATGCCAGGTCTGCAGGAACGTAAAGTTGCCATTTAGAACCAACAGGCATCAATTGTAATGCTTCTGTCCATCCTTTGATAACACCGCTTACATTAAATTTGGCAGGATCTTTTCTTTCTACAGAGCTATCGAATACAGAGCCATCGATAAGTGTGCCATGGTAGTGAACAGTTACCATATCTGTGGCTTTTGGTTTGTCTCCATTGCCTTCTTTAATCACTTTGTATTGCAATCCGCTAGGAAGCGTTACAACGCCTTCTTTTGTTTTGTTTTCTGCAAGGAATTTCTCTCCTGCTTCTACTTGCTCTTTACTTTGCTCTTTTATACGTGCCTCTTCTTTTTGACGGGCTTCTTCCTGCATTGCCTGCATTTTCATAGTGAAGACCATTCCCGGTTCTGACATAGTATGTCCTTTCCCTTTTATAGAATTGGCCATTGCAGCAACAAGAGCGGCATTATTGAATTTCGCATCCGGCTCGAGGCCTATTCTTTCCTTCATGCTGGCATAGATATCACCTGATGTTTGTTTACCGATCATCAATCCTTCCATATAGGCAGATTTAGATTCAGGTGCATTGATACCTTCTTGCAATCCTTTGAGGAACTCGCTTATGTTTCTGTTATTCAACTTCATTACAGAATCGATTTTGAAACGCATTTCTTTTTCCAGTTCTGCTTTTTTTACAGCTGATGAGTCTGCTTCTATCTGTCTTTTATAATTAAAGAAAATAGCTGAAGTATCACTGACTATTTCTTTTTGTGCCAGATACCTGTTAAGTCCACTCTCATAAAGATAGGCTCCCATAGCGTAAGACAGTGTATCCATAGGATTATTTAGAGAAGCGTTTGTACTAACACCTCCATCGCAAGATGTAACCAGCACTCCTATAGCCGCTAATGCGCTAAGTGCAACAACTTGAATCTTTCTCATTTTTTTACTAATAATTATAATTAAACAATATCTAAAATTTCTACTTCGAATATTAATGCCATATTTGGTTCTATCATCTGTCCGGCTCCCCCCTTGCCATAAGCAAGATTAGATGGTATAAAGAGCTTCCACTTAGAGCCGACAGGCATTAGTTGCAATGCCTCTACCCATCCCGGGATGACTTGGTTCACTCCAAAGGTAGCCGGCTCTCCGCGTTCAACAGAACTATCGAATACAGTACCATCTATCAATGTACCATGATAGTGGCATTTCACCTGATCGGTAGCTTTAGGTTTTGGCCCGTTACCTTCTTTCATTATTTCATATTGTAATCCGCTGGCTAATGTTACTACACCAGGTCTTTTTCCGTTAATTGCTAAAAACTCTTCTCCGGCTTTCAAGTTTATATCCAACCTTTCATCTTGCAATTTAGAGAAAAAGTCATTCAGTATTTTTTGGGCTTCGTCATACGACATTGATATTTCGTTGCCTTCCAGCACATCTTTCAACCCTTTGAGGAAAGATTCGGGATCGACATTTTTGATACCTGAACTTTGAAAATTGTTTCCAATACTTAATCCCAGTGCGTAACTGATTTTATCCATACTATTCTTTTTGTTTTTTTAGAATACAAACCAAGTGTTTATCAACCTGATATTGTTTCTAATTATTTAGTTAAATTAACCCACAAAAGTAATTCTTTTTGTTATACTCTGGCATACTTTCGCTTCTAAAAAATGTATATTTGTGTCTCATACTTACATTTTTTAATACTTTATGGAACATATTGTCGTTTTAACAGGGGCAGGGATGAGTGCCGAGAGCGGAATTGCCACATTCAGGGATTCCGGCGGCATGTGGGAACAATATCGTGTGGAAGAAGTAGCGACACCCGAAGGTTTTGCCCGTAATCCTCAACTGGTCTTGGATTTCTATAATGCCAGACGTAAGGCAGCCTTCGATGCCAAGCCCAATAAGGGACATATAGGGTTGGCTGAAATGGAGAAGGACTATAAAATATCCATCATCACCCAGAATGTGGATAATCTGCATGAACGTGCCGGAAGCACCAATGTAGTACACCTGCATGGCGAGTTGGATAAAGTCCGTTCGACAGCAGACCCTTCACTGATATATACTTTAACACCTGATAATTGTGAGATCAGGTTGGGCGACAAATGTGAGAAAGGATCACAACTGCGTCCGCATATCGTTTGGTTTGGGGAGGCAGTGCCAATGATAGAAGAAGCGGTGGATATAGTCCGCACGGCTGACATATTGGTCGTAATAGGCACATCGCTTAATGTATATCCTGCTGCGGGATTACTGAATTATGTGAAATCCGGTACGCCAATCTTCCTGATAGATCCCAATGAGGTAAAATCATATAGGGATGATATTCACTTTATAAAGAAGGGAGCTTCGGAAGGGGTGGAAGAGTTAAGGAGACTGCTGAACTAGACGGAAGCGGTATCCATTCTATCACATAGAGATATGAAGGGACGGAGAATTATAAACGGCGAGAATCGTATCCTCGCCGTTCTGTTGTTATCCTATTTGATTCTTTCCAATGTCTTTATCAGGTAATCATAGAACTTGCCTACTGTATCTATCACCACATACTCGTCCGGAGAATGGGCGTTGAGAATTGTAGGCCCGAAAGATACGATATCCAATCCCGGGGTAGCAGAAAGTATAATGCCGCATTCAAGCCCTGCATGAACGACTACCACATGAGCTTTTTCTCCGTACATTTCGTTGTACAGGTCAGACATCATACTCAGTGTCTTCGACTGTGCATTTGGCTGCCATCCCGGATATGGATTCTCGATGCTTACCTTTGCGCCTGCCAATGCGAATACACTTTCAAGGCTCGAGCATATCTCGTCCTTACGTGTTTCGGACGAACTGCGGGCAAGCATCTTCGCTTCTATCCGTCCCGGTGAGGATTTGACTGAAGCCAGGTTTGTAGAGGTTTCCACAATCCCTGCAAATTCGGTGAGCATGCCGATAACACCGTTCTGGCATCCAACAACGGCATTGATCAGCCCGTCTTGTATCTCTTCCGGAATCAATGTTTTAGGTAAATTTGTCTTTTCAGCTTTGAAAGACATTTTCCCTACTATTTCAGACGCTTTATATTCTTCTTTATAGACGTCTTCGTACTCTTTTACCAGATCGAGAAAGTCCGGTTCGTCTTCTTTCGACACTGTTACTATTGCAGTGGCTTCACGAGGAATGGCATTGCGTAGCGAACCGCCATCTATAGCAGACAAACGTACATCAAAGCTGCTTACGGCATCTTTAAGGAAGTATCCCATCAATTTATTGGCATTTGCCCTGCCCAAGTGTATTTCCGTGCCGGAATGACCGCCTCTAAGGCCTGTTAATATCACTTTATAGGCAATATCCCCTTCGGCAACTTCTACATCCTTATACTCCCAGTCAGCATTCACATCTGCTCCTCCGGCACAACCGACACAAAGCTCGCCAATCTCCTCAGTATCAAGATTCAATAATATATCCCCTGACAAGAATCCGGATTGAAGCCCCGTTGCACCTACCATTCCAACCTCTTCATCTACAGTAAAGAGAGCTCCTATCTTACCATGTTTCAGGCTCTTATCTTCAAGTATAGACATCATGGCAGCAACACCTATCCCGTTGTCAGAACCGAGGGTAGTAGATTTAGCCCTGACCTTGTCTCCATCTATTACCATCTCGATAGGATCTTTGGTGAAGTCATGTTTCACATCGTTATTCTTTTGAGGAACCATATCGAGGTGCGATTGAAGTATCACTACAGGGGCATTCTCCATCCCTGCACTGGCAGGTTTAATGATAAGAATATTGCCCGTTTTATCTTGTTTTACTTCCAATCCGAGTGATTTCCCGAAATCGATAACAAATTTTGTAACTTCTTCCATCTGACC
>JAITVH010000033.1 GCA_031285905.1 Prevotella sp. | reverse complement strand
ACGGGGATTGTGCGTGGGTTCAATGATACGGATAGGATTATTACACAAAAACTTCCCTTTACAGACTTCCCCTTGGAGGAGGTTAAGCTTTATCTTATAGATGGGGTGATACTATTGCCGGCAGAATACTAGGCCAGTTTCAAAAACGACCGTTATTGCGACAGGCTTGACAATGATAAAATACCCCTTGAAACAGATAGATTTGAGGGGTATTTTCGTCTCAAAACTTATCGCAGAATCAAATTCTCATATCTCAACCGTTTTTGAGATACAAGGGGTACATATGAAAAATTACATATTCGGATATGCGCGTGTCAGCACCGAGTCCCAGAATCTTGACCGACAGCTTGACGCATTAAAGAAATACGGAGCAGAGCAAATCTACAACGAAAAGATGACCGGGACTAAACGAGACCGTCCGGAGCTCATGAAGATGCTGGATCGGATGACCGAGGGAGATATCATTGTAATTGAATCACTGTCAAGATTGGGTAGAAGCACCAAAGACCTGATAGAACTTACCGAGCTGTTCCAGAGCAGGGGCGTTAATCTGGTCTCGCTCAAAGAGGCCATTGACACCAATACATCAACCGGGAAGTTACTCTTTACCCTCATGAGCGCAATTGCTCAGTTCGAGAGAGACACCATAGCAGATAGAACGAGGGAAGGATTAAAGGCAGCCAGAGCCAGAGGCAGGACTGGTGGGAGGCCCAAGACGAACGCCGACGTCATTAAAAAGGCCGTTAAGCTCTATGGAACCCGGCAGTATTCTATCAAAGAGATTGAGGAGATGACGGGGGTAAAAAAAGATACTTTATATAGGAACATCAAACCGACGCCCACTAACTAGCCGTGGCGATTGGCCGAACTATAGCATGGGAGAAATGGGCGGTCAAGTCCACTTCTCCCAATTGCTATTTTATATTTCATAACCTCAACTTATAAATAAACATTTTTAGGCAGGAGTTGAGATTATGAACGAAATCAAAGTAAGTTTTTTCAAGGGCAAATTCGAATCAAAACCGAGCGGCAAGGAGATTGCTTTATTAAGCACTATAATTGCAGATAAAGTAGAATCTATTAACCGGGACAATATCGAACCGTTCACAAGACTTGTGGGTAAATATGGATGTACCTTCTGTCCTGCTACATTTAAAAATGGCAATAAAAACAGAGAAAGTTTCGATCAGCTACAGTTATTTGCCCTTGACTTTGACAATAACGACCCTGACAATAGGGTTTCATTTAACGAGGTGAAGGATAGAGCCGACAAACACGATCTTCCAATACTATTCGCTTACGATACATTTAACAGCGTAGGCAATACAAGGGCAATGTGAATCTTTACTACAACAGGTCTATGAGCAGGGCTAACATTGATAAAGACCCTGCCGTTATTGACCGAATCAAGAAATGGTCTGGTTTTAAGCATACCATTACTTTCAAGAAATATTATTTGGGCGATCTGTATTTCGGTAATTGTGCCGGATGCGACACGCTAAAGGGTAAAAATATAGATGTGATCGGAACACCTCATCAGCCTGAGTGGATATATAAACTGTTCTCTTACTCGATGGGACTTGACTTTTGCATAGACGCGAAGATAAAACCCGGGACTGTTGTCACTCAAAATGGATGTAAATTCCGATTCACGACTTACGATGACGATGTACTACAAGCTATTCAATTCTATATGATAAAATCTGAGCTGGAACAAGCTGTAGGACGAGCTAGGCTGTTGAGAGAGGATTGTACTGTTAACGTATTCTCGAATTTCCTTTTAAGTCAGGCCCAAATTAGAGAATGTCCAGATATGATAAAAAAGTTATACGATAAAGAAATTGACTGAACGGAAAGCGTGGGATATCGATGAGGCGCAGACACCCCATCCGTGATCGTTATAAATATCTCACATCATTGCATCATCATTATTCACTTATTAAAAGTATGTTGGCGTTTATTTGTGTTTTTATCAGTAGATGCTGATCTAAAATCTGTACAATATAGCTTTACAGCACAGCACAAAGGAATGTCCCGCTATAAAAACAGCAGGAGTTCCTTCCGTTCATATTGAGCTATGGACACAGACCTGTTCCCAACTTGGGACAGCTGCAAAGAAAATCTATTAAAACCACTAGACTTTTTAATTTAAATATTTTATAATACAAACAAATTAAAAAGGGGGCGCATGTGTTGTGCGTATTTATCTCAAACAACTGATTCGTTGATTTGGTTCAATCCGTAAAGATCAAGCACCTCTCTATTGACAAGAACGGCAATGGCGCTGTGACCATTAAAACAATCCGAAAGCTCAACCGAAGATATTGCGAAGACATCCTATGAGTAGATGTAAGGGGTGTATATATTGTGTCAATAAACTGCGATAATAATAACGATGATAATTTAGTATTCACAGTTATAGGCAACGATCTAAATGAAAGAACCAAGGACATGAAAATTGCGAACCCGGTTAAATCGATTGCATTAGATAAGCTAATTTCATTCCCAAATCATCCCTTTAAACTGTATGAAGGTCAACGGCTAAAAGACATGGTTGAAAGCATCCGTACTAACGGCGTCCTTGTGCCTATTATCGTGCGGCCAACCAATGGAAATAAATTTGAAATACTGGCGGGACATAACCGTGTCAGTGCCGCAAAGGAAGCCGGACTTAAAACAATTCCTGCTGCGGTTCATAAAGATTTGCCGGACGAGGACGCTGAGTTAATCGTTACTGAAACTAACTTCGTCCAGCGGTCTATTCAGGATATGCGGCACAGCGAGCTTGCAGCCGCCATTACTATGCTATATAATGCGTTAAAAAAGAAATCCGGTTATCGTTCGGATTTGGTTGAAGCGCTGCAAGAGCTTGAAGGTGAACCAACCTGTTCCCAAGTTGGGAATACGTCGGAGGATACCGATTCCCAATCTGGGAATCGGTCAAATACAATGACCAAGGTCGGCAAGCAGTATGGATTGTCAAAAAACACTATCCATCGTTATCTTCAAATCAATAAGCTGTCCGAAGCATTGAAAGCACGTTTGGATAGCGGGGAAATCGCAAGAGGTGCTGCGGTAGACCTGTCATATATGCGAGGGGAAGAACAGGAGATCGTTAATGACCTACTTGAGGAAAATGGTCGTGTAAGTTTGGAGCAGGCAAGAACACTTAAAGATGAATCTAAAAAACGAGAATTAAGTCAAGCAGATATAATACAAATCCTAGAACTGGGATCTTCTTCCGTGAAGAAAAGATCTGTAAAAATCAAAGAAGCTCTATTATCACAATACTTCAAGGAAGATCAGAGTTCTGAGGAAATGGAAGAAGTGATGGAAAAAGCTTTGGAACTATATTTCTCAAGTTTGGGTAAAGACTAAAGTGTGCAACACACAACAGGGGTTCGCTGTAATGGCGAACCCCTGTTGTTGTATGTTTCAAATAGAATGGTCTGGATATGATGATGTTTAAAAAACATTTGTCCGTGAGTTTTCTTCCCACATTTTCTTATAGGCTGATTTTATCTGATTAAGCTGATTGCTTTTGTAACTGTAAATTTCTCCTTCAATTTTTCGAGATAAAGATTCAAGTTTCTGCTGGTAGCTGTCCACTTCCTTTATAAAATCTGAAATACTACCATCTGGTGGCTTATAGCTATCAGGAAATTGACCAGGACTGCCCATGCTGTGCTTTTTCAAGCAGCTTATATATTCAGATAACGTATCATAGTAATTGTTGATGTATCGGAAAACATCTTCATCATTGTCAAGATAAACTATACCTTCTTGATGTTCTGCATCACTAAACCTATTACCATATCCTACACTTCCTAAAAAGCAAATTGCATCACGTATGCGGTCCGGTGTGAGGTAAAGCGGACCGCAATGAATAAAATCTGATATTCCATATCCTTCATAATTTTCGTCGTAAATATCAGATAATCGTTCCGGTTTTGGTTTTGATGAAGCGCCGTCTTGAGATACAGATGTATCATTTGTATCGTCTGGTAGTTCATAGGGCCATTGAAGGTCATATATAGATGCGAATTGATTAGTTAGACTCCGTAAAAATATTCCCATGTCATTCGTAGCGCACTTAACGATACCATCAGCATTGATGGAGATAAATGCTTGTTGTAATCTGCTTGTATAAGATAGTCCTCGCTTCTCAAAATATTTAACAAACTTTTCCGGACTAATCATCTGCCCATCTGGGAAATAACGTCTGATCTGACAATGCCTCTCTCCGTTAATCCAACTGTTGGCAGTATCCTCTTTAACCGCTTTTACACTTCCAGCAGCGTTAAATAGCTCAACCACAAGTTTGCCTTTGCTTACAATAGAGGATTCGACGTTAGCTATAGCATCAATGTACTCCTTTATGGTCACAAGCGATCACCTTTCCTCGAGTTCGGACTTTTTTCGCTAAGTCCTTAAAAAGTCCCGCAAATGATATCTGGCTTGTCCGGTGGCAGTTATATATAATCGACTTTGAACAGGGCCATGTTCAAATAAGTGACCACAGAAATTTAGAAATGTAAGGTTATGTAAATAGAAACGAAAACCGTATGACAGTTTAGCACAGAAAGGAGGGCCGTAAAGCTGTGGCTGTCAAATCCCCAAATATGGAGGCGATAATAATCCCATGGTACAGCCCGGTATACCAAGCGTCTCATAAAGTCGATTAATTTATCACCGGTCATATTGTCCTTGTAAAGCACGAAACGCAGTTTGCCGCGTTTGGATATGGCCGACAGCATATTGATTTTCATCTTCTTGCTTTCCACTTGCACCACCGGCGTTTTTCCAATCTGTGCATATCCCTTAGCATAATTGGCGGTATTTTGTACACCCATCTCATCGCCAAAGAAAATCTCTGCATCCTCTGCTTTCGCGCGCTCGCTAATGCCCGGAAACTCCTTGTTAAGCCAAGTGCCAATTTTCTTTTCGTCTTGTTGGTACGCACGTTTTACCGGACGTTGCACTGAAAATCCCCAGCGCGCCAAGTAATACCCAAGTGTAGAAAGGCATACCTCCATTCCATACTTGCGCTTGATGTATTCGCGGATATTTTCTCGCGTCCACATACAACCCGGCAG
>JAITVH010000167.1 GCA_031285905.1 Prevotella sp. | reverse complement strand
CTATCTCTCGTATAAATAATCTAGCTAAGTTATACCCATAATGATATTAACTTAAAAATAGTCCTTTTATGTTAATGTTCAATCAGAATACAATGTGTTATTAAACATACATCTCGATTCTGTTGGCTAAAGCAGAGTCTTTTGTAATACTTAATAACCAGTAGAACCGTTTATGAATAATTATAGCAGATACTTGTATCATATCCGATGGGCGCACTGAAATCAACGCTATTCGGGAAGAAGTTCCAAATAGATCGACTGGAAAAGCAGATAACATGATTCGGAGTGAAGATTAAAAAGGATAATATCAATGAAAAGAGCCGGGAACGGTTACCGAAGCTTTTCAGAGTGTCCCAACGGAACAGGATTTACAGGAGAATATACGAAAAATAGAAATACTTGATTTGCCTACAGGAACAAGGAGTTACACAGCAAAGCCATATATTGAAGAAAATGGTATGATCTTATGGAATGAAAACGCTTTTAATATTATACAGGAAGGTTTATTAATAACTTTGAAATACGAGTATTGACACAAACTAATATCTTTGATAGAAATATTTAATATAATGAGAACATTACTTTTAATTTGCGCAGCTATCCTCTTTATCGGAGTTGCTAATTTGCCGATAGAATACTATACATTTCTGCGTATTGCAATAACTATCGGTGCTATCATAGTTTTATCTCTGAATGGGAAAAGCCCTCTAAGCTGTGGTTAATCGTTTTTGGGGCTATTACGATTCTATTTAACCCTGTCATTCCAATATATCTAAATAACAAAGGCGTTTGGATTCCGATTGATATTCTTTGCGGAATAATATTTGTGATAAGGGCTTTTCTTTATAAGCCCACAGAAACAAATCCAGAATAAATAAAATACGAGGGGGAGAGACAAACTACCTAGCATAGCCCTCCCCTCCCTGTTAAATATTTTCGGGTATATCCCCCATCTTGAAATAACATCTCAAAACCTCATAAATGAGCTATTCTGATTTTTATTGTATGTAAATTTGTATGTGTATATAAAACGAAACTCGCTAATACATTATGTATTAGCGAGTTAACTCTTTAAATAGTTGTCTCACAAAGATTCGAACTTTGACAGGCAGATCCAGAATCTGCAGTGCTACCATTACACCATGAGACAATATTACTTTTGACAATGCAAAAGTAATATTATTAATTTATTTTGCGATCAATAGGAAGTAATTTTTCTTCCCTTTCTGAGCAATTATATATTTTCCGGCGATCAGCGAAGACGAGTTGATCACATCATCAAAGCCTGCCAGCTTTTCTTTGTTAATCATTACGCCCCCTGCCTGCACCGTTTTGCGCATCTCTCCTTTCGACGGGAATACAGCAGCTTTATCAGTCAACAAATTAACTGCTTTGATACCTTCGGCCAATTCATCTTTAGAGATATCGAATGTAGGTACACCCTCGAATACCTGTAAGAATGTTTCCTCATCCAGTTTCTTCAAGGCATCTGCCGTAGCATTGCCAAAAAGAATATTGGAAGCCTCAACAGCCTGTTCGTAGTCTTCTTCGGAATGAACCATTACTGTCACCTCTTTTGCCAGGCGTTTTTGTAACGGACGCTGATGTGGTGCAGCTTTTTGTTCTGTTACCAACGCTTCTATCTCTTCTTTACTCAGGGCTGTGAATATCTTGATGTATTTTTCGGCATCCTCATCGCTTACATTCAGCCAGAACTGATAGAACTTATATGGAGATGTATAGCGTCTTTCGAGCCATACATTGCCCGATTCCGTTTTCCCGAACTTTGTACCATCAGCTTTTTTTATCAATGGGCAAACCAGAGCGTATGCCTCTCCGCCCATTGTACGACGGATAAGTTCTGTACCGGTAGTAATATTACCCCATTGGTCAGACCCTCCCATTTGTATACGCACTCCCTGGGTTTGATATAAGTGGAGATAATCGTAAGCCTGCATCAGCTGGTATGAAAACTCGGTAAATGACATGCCTTCCGAAGCTTCGCCATTAAGACGTTTTCTCACAGAATCTTTAGCCATCATGTAGTTAACAGTAATGTGTTTACCTACATCACGGATAAAACTGAGAAAAGAAAAATCCTTCATCCAGTCATAGTTATTCACCAACACAGCTGCATTCGGTTTGTCAGACTCGAAATCGAGAAACTTAGCCAATTGTTTCTTTATCGATTCCTGATTGTGGCGAAGCGTTGCTTCATCCAGCAGGTTACGCTCGGCCGACTTCATCGAAGGGTCGCCGATCATACCTGTTGCTCCGCCCACTAAGGCAATCGGACGATGCCCTGCACGCTGGAAGTGCTTCAATATCATCACACTCACCAAGTGCCCGATATGAAGAGAATCGGCTGTAGGGTCAATGCCTACATAGCCTGAAGTCAGTTCCTTTTGCAGTTGTTCTTCCGTACCCGGCATGATTTCTTGAATCATACCTCTCCATCTTAGTTCTTCAACAAAATTCATCGAATTGGTTTTTTATAATACTACTTATCAACTAAATATTTAGTTGGTGTGCAAAAATACGACCTTTTTCTAAAAGAAAAAACGATATGAGGAAAATGTTATTACTCTCCATGCAGTTATGGGTTATCCTACTAAAGTAATAATTGATAAAGAACTGAATATAATATCAACATTTAATGGCGAAGGGGATGACTTTTATGAAAAGATGGACGAACTGATGAAATAGACCAATATCTGAAAAAACAGGCGATTGAATATTTACAATCGCCTGTTTTATGTATTTTATCGTTTCAAATCCTGTCACATCTCAAAAGAGCTTTATGAAATACTTGCAACCAGATCCTGATATTCGGGATGGCGTTGAATATATGCTCTGGTATAAGGACAGATCGGCCGGATTTTCAATTCATTGTTCTGCGCATAATCCAGCAACGCTTTGGTTAGTGCAGCGGCAATGCCTCTCCCCTCCAGTTGTGGAGGAACCTCTGTATGAGTTACCATCAATACATTGTCGCGTCTTCTGTAATCCACAAGGGAAATTAGTCCCTCTATTTCTGCCTCAAAGCGACTAAGCTTCTCATTATGTGTAACATTATATTCCATTGTAACTAATGATTATCTATTTTTTGATAAACGCCGGACGGGAAATAATTGTTTAAAACTGAGTGCTATTTACCTCCAAAACTGAAGCTTACAGGAATATAAACAGGAGAAGGCACTATTGTACTGCCCACTTTGAATGAAGGCTTTAGCTGCACGGATACACTCGATTTTTTTGAACCAATGCCAACAAAGTTCTTCACAATGTCTACCACAGCATCTTTCGATTCGTTTTTCATCAGCGAAGCAATGTCTACCCCAATGGTAAGCGGAAGAGTTTGCGTCTGGCCCGAGGCTATACTCAAAGACTGGTTTATAGAGCCGGTAGTGAACTGGATACCATCTATGCTGATAATATATTGCAGTCCATTCATTAAAGCAGATGATTCATTTGGGTTCTTTACATTCAGGTTAAGGGTAAAGTCCAGCGGAATAGAGGTGGCTTGCCCACTAAGGATAGATGTAATCTTGGGAATGGCAGTTAGAGATAATCCGTTCGACAGATTCACTCCGGCCACACTCAGTCCTGAGATCGATTTATAACTGTATTCGCAATTGACAAGATTGTATGTACTCAATAAACTTTTCTGTACAGATTCGCAACTTACTAAGACTGTTACAAGAACCAATAATGCTAAAATTCTCTTTTTCATGTTAAATAAAGATTTGTGTTTTATGTTTGTTACTTAATTGTTACCATAGTAGCGCCATATCCATACTCCCGAAATGATGCATCCTGATGGTAAGCCGTTTTGTTATATTTTGTTTTTAGTTCATTCAGAAGCGCGCTTTTGAGTACGCCATCTCCTTTTCCATGTATGAAGACAATCTTTTTGCCCCTATTGTTCTTATTCTCATCCATTATTTTCCTGAATTCTGCCAACTGGTACTCCAGTATATCAGCCGATGACAACCCATTGGTGTTATCCAGCAGTTCGCTGATATGAAGGTCTACCTCCTGTACTGGCGTATCACTCTTCTTTCTTGCAGGTTGTATCCTCGGACGAGATCCCTCTTTTTGTTTTATTGCCTGTTCTATTTCTTCGCCAGAAATATGAAGCTCTTTTTCCGCCAGATCCCTTTTCACGACAGTATATAGAATAGCCTCATCTTCAAAGTAATCGTTTATTTTGAAGCTATGAAGTTTATAGAATTTTACAGTATCAATGTGGACATCTACTGAATATGAGTTCTTAATACTGAATGGTTTGTCTATTTTATATGCAAAGAATTGGAGACAGATATGTTCTATATCGTTTAGTTCGGTTTTGTCAAACTCTTCAATAAAGAGTTTTGTATTAGGTTCTATCTCTCCCCGGTTGCGACTTATCCAGCCGTTCTCACCCCTACTCATATAGTTAAAGGAAAGATAATAATTACTGTCGTTGACTAAATAGCACTCGAAAGCCGTGGAACTAAGATTCTTCACATCTATGGGTAGATATGCTAAATGGATAGATAACCACTCACCTTCTTTTGTCTCTTCTATCTTATATTCTTCCTGAGGGGTTGTCTTTACCACAGAGGGTTGGTATGTTTCCAGGGTAACCTTGTTTGGTCTCCTCACCTGATTTTCATTCACCGGATCTATGACAACCACCTCCCTCATCAAGACCGGAATATCAAATCCTTCGGTATCTTCTACCAATACAATGTCTTTCCCTTGGAATCCCTTTATGATACCACCTCCCGTTGCATTCAGAAAGCGTACTTTATCTCCGATTTGCATAAATTGCCTTGTGTCGAATTGTTTGTTTCTTAATTAATCTTCTAAGCCTTAAGAGAGGCTTTTTTATTCGCACAAAGTTGCTTATTTTTGTTGGATAAAAAAAGAAAAAGTGGAAATATCAAATCCAAGAGAGATTCATATAGAGGATTATAACTACGACTTGCCGGATGAACGTATTGCTAAATACCCTTTAGACAAGCGTAATAATTCGAAGCTGTTAGTATATAAGAATGGCACTATTACAGATTCTCTATTCAATTATCTGGTAGATTTTGTACTGGATAATACTTTCCTGGTGTTTAACAATACGAAGGTGATCCAGGCAAGGCTGTACTTCCAAAAGTCCACAGGGGCGCAAATCGAAATATTCTGTCTTGAGCCATATTCTCCAAATAATTATTTACTCAATTTTCAGCAAACCTCAAGATGTTCGTGGATATGCCTTATCGGTAATCTGAAGAAATGGAAAGAAGGACAACTGAAAAGGGAGATTGTAATAGAGGGGAATAAGATAGAACTTATTGCCGATAGGATACAATCGGTTGGGGATTCACATATTGTGGAATTTACATGGAACAATCCTGATTATACATTTTCAGAGTTGCTGGAAGTTATCGGAGAACTACCCATTCCTCCTTACCTAAACCGAAAAGCCGAAGAACATGATAAAGAAACATACCAGACGGTATACTCAAAAATAGAAGGCTCGGTAGCAGCTCCTACCGCCGGATTGCATTTCACGGAAGAAGTTTTTTCTTCTTTACAGGAAAAAGGGATTGAAACTGCAGAAGTAACATTGCATGTGGGCGCAGGAACATTCCGTCCCGTAAAATCGGAGAAGATAGAAGGACATATGATGCATTCGGAATATATCTCAGTCAAGAAGGAAGTTATAGAACAATTACTCAATCATAAAAGAACGATCATTGCAGTAGGAACCACTTCCGTTCGTACATTGGAGAGCCTGTATTATATAGGGCTTAATCTTCAAAATGGAGATGAATCTGATATGAATGTTTCGCAATGGCAACCGTATGATGAGGCTATAAAAGAAGTACCTGTTGATGAAGCATTAAGGAATATAATTAACTATCTCAATAATCATGGATTGGATTCTTTGATAGCCCACACACAAATCATTATTGCTCCCGGATATAAGTTTAAACTGGTTGATGGTATCATAACCAATTTTCATCAGCCGCAAAGTACACTGTTATTACTGGTATCTGCCTTTACAGAAGGTAGTAACTGGAAAAAGATATATTCACATGCACTTACAAACAACTACCGTTTCCTTAGTTATGGAGACAGTTCTTTATTATTAAAATAATTGATACTTATGAAAAAAGCAGTTATATCAGTTCTTCTGATTCTTTTTATTGTCGCCATAGCATTGGGGATTTATGGTTATAGCATTATATCAACCGGCTTTGACATAAACAAAACGGTTTATATTTATATAGATGAAAAAGAGGATTACGATAAGCTGTTAAAAGACATTGCTGATAGCGCGAAGGTGAATAGCATTTCAAATTTTGATATGCTTGCCTCTGTACTTAAATATAAAGGAAATCTAAAAACAGGGCGTTATGCGGTCAAGCCAGATATGACCATCCGTGACTTGGTCAATAATCTCCGCAGAGGACTTCAGGCTCCCATACAGTTGAAGTTTAATAACATCCGGACTAAAGAAGACTTGGCAAAGCGCATCAGTGACCAACTAATGTTCGGCGAAGAAGACTTATTCAATTACCTGAACAATTCTGAGAAATGTAAAGAATTAGGATTTAATAAAGAGTCTGTTATTGCTATGTTTATCCCTAATACATATGAATTCTATTGGGATGTTAGTGTTGAGAAATTTATACAACGAATGAAGACAGAATACACTAATTTCTGGACAGATAAAAGAGAAGCTAAAGCAAAAGAGATTGGATTGACTTCTATAGAAGTATCGATACTTGCATCTATTGTGGAAGAGGAATCTACTTACTCAGACGAATATCCAATGGTTGCTGGTTTATATATTAATAGGCTGAGAAGGGGGCAGCCTTTACAGGCTGATCCAACGGTTAAGTTTGCAGTAGGAGATTTTTCCTTACGCCGGATATTACATAAGCATTTGGAAGTAGACTCCCCATACAATACATATCAACATGCCGGACTTCCTCCCGGACCGATTCGTATTCCTTCGATTAAAGGATTAGAATCTGTGTTGAATTATGCGGAACATGATTACTTCTACATGTGCGCGAAAGAAGATTTTTCGGGCTATCACAATTTTGCGAAGACACTTGCAGAACATGAACGAAATGCGAGTAAATACAGACTAGCATTAAACCAGAGAAAGATTTTTAATTAAAATGTAATCAATAAGCCTCTTTTTCTCCTCTGATGGCATTTTTTACTGTGAGGAATATTATTTTAAGGTCAAGAAAGAAAGTCCAGTTCTCAAGATACCATACATCTTTCTTTACTCTTTCTTCCATTTCTTCAACAGTTTTGGTCTCTCCTCGGCATCCTGTTACTTGTGCCCATCCTGTAATTCCTGGCTTAACAAGATGACGCACCATAAATCTATCGATAATGGAAGAGTATAATTCTGTATGTTGTAGCATATGAGGACGAGGGCCTACAACTGACATTTCGTTCCGCAATACGTTAATAAACTGAGGAAGTTCGTCAATACTTGTTTTCCTCATAAAAGCCCCAATCTTTGTTATTCTTGGATCTCCTTCCACCGCTTGTTTTGAATTAGCCTGCTTGTTCAATCTCATTGAACGAAATTTGTAACAATAGAATTCTTTTCCTTTTATACCAGTTCTCTTCTGCTTGAAAAATACAGGGCCGGGAGATGTTCTTTTTATAATTGTGCCAAATATCAGATAAATGAAAGGGAATATGAAGGCAAGTACCATTCCTGAAAAAAAGATATCAAATCCCCGTTTTATAAATCTGTTCGAGAAATGCTGTAAAGGTTCATATCTTAAACTTAGAACAGGTGTTGCATCAATAAAATTAAGGGAAAATTTGCGTTTGAAAAATTTATAGAATTCGGGTACAAGGAAGAACCTGATCATATTCTTTTCACAAAGGACTATTAAATTTTGTATAGCACTTTCGTTACTAGCCGGAATTGTACAATATATTTCGTCAACGCTATGGTTTTCTATATATTCTTCAATGTCAGACATTCTACCAAGGTAATAGTCCGGTTTAGGGAGCAAAGCTTTTTTCTCAGTATCATCATCAAAGAAGCCTAAGACTCTATATCCATAATCGCTTCGTACTAATGATTCATAAGCTTTTACACCATTTGTGTCAGCTCCAATAATTATTACGTGCCGATAATTATATCCTTTTCTTCTATAAGATTTTAATAGTATTCTGAAAAGAATATGCCATCCAACGAATAAGGCTCCCAAAACTAAAAATCCGATTCCCCAAGGTATAATGGGGATACTAATTATACGAAAAATAGAGAAACTAGCTGTAATAAGAATAGCATATATAGCAATGAATGCAGAAGACCGTTGTATTATCTTATCGAGAGTAACAACATTGAATGCGATCCTAAACCGGATAAAAGAGGAAATGATGAAATAACTTAGATTGATTAGAAGGAAAGCAATTGTCTTCTCTTTATATTGTATTCCTGATAGTGTTGGGCTATCACTAAATATCAGATACGTTACAATAAAAAAAACGTTGATGAGAAATAAATCACCAAAGTGTATAATCCAATCAATTAAATGGCCATACCCTACTTTTCTTCCCGTGGCATCCATAGTTCAAATATAGGAGATGCAAAGTTAATATTAAATTCTTATAAAATCTCTATTTTGTGTCTCTTTCTGTATATCAAAGTAAGTAGAGATACAGAAATCAGTAAACTTGGCAGAATGATCGACCACCTTTCACTGATACTGAAATTCTCATATTGCTCATATTTTTCTGTTCCGAAATATAAGAAAGCAAAAAGAACATTTATAGCATTATGGGCTATATGTACCAAGACAGGAATCCATATATTTCTACTCCATACAAATATGTAGCCTAGTAAAGCTCCTAACAGTAAACGTGAGACAAACCCATAAAACTGGAAATGTATGGCACTAAATATTATTGCTGTTATCCATATAGTAAGATGCTGATTAATAACAATTCGCTGCACGATTTGTTGTAAACACCCCCTGAAAAAGAATTCTTCGACGATCCCCGCAACTACAGCAAGGATAAATAGATTAAGGAAAAATCCTGATATTGATTTGTCTGCAAAGAGAAGACTGAATGATTTCTTGGCACTTTCTTCACTTTCTCTCATCCAATTCTGCAAAGATGCCATCGATTCAGGCAGTACCAATTGCTGATTATAATAGCTGATTGACGTTATCAGAGGTTGGATGACAACTATTAAGATTACACATAAAACAAGAAGCTGAATATCATTCCTTTGCTTTTTCCCAATGCCTAAATACGAATTAGGATTTTCCTGGCATAGATATATAAATGCAATGGATGGAATGAAAAAGATGCAAACAGATTGGATAAACATTGCTATTCTCATTGTATGTATCGACTCGCTTATAGCATGAATATCGACTGTCACTAATAACAAGAGTAAAGCTAATATATATCCTGAAAAAGCGAGGAAACAAAAAAAGAAAAATTGTGACCAGCCACTCATGTTATACAATACTCCTTTATACTTCATAATCAATTATTAGTTAACCCTTAATACACTGATACCTGTACAACTCTTAGATGAAAGGCAATACTCTTCCAATGTCTGCTTTTCTATTACTACTTTCTTATATTTGCTTGAAGCATGGATAAAATGAAGATTGTTGCTCTCCCAATAAGCAATTCCAATATGAGAATAATCCAGTCCTCCAATCGATGTGGCAAATACAATTATATCTCCATCTTTAATGTCAGGCTCTATTGTATGTATTAAAGACTTCTTTATTATTGAATAAGAATTAGCCCTGTTTATTCCATCCTCTATTTCTCTCATCTTATCGGTATTGATTGCAGAGTTTTTAAGATGCTTGTATGCATCGGTATGAGTGGTCATAAAGTCGATCTTTTTCGATACTTTGTTGCCTCCCATGCTTACGGTCAGATCATTCAAAATACCCTTTTTCTCATTTTGATATATCCACTCTGTCATATAATGTAATCTGGAAGGATATCCTTCTATCTCATTGTTCCGGTAACGTATAGATGTAAGTTTATTGCAGAAACCGGCAAAGGAATGATCTTCAGACTTAATAGTCAAAGAAAGAGCCAGGCATGTTTCAACAAACGTAGTACAGTCGAATTCTCTCAAATTGATCACCAGCTTTTCATCATCTGTAATCTCCAATGTAGATGCTACATAAGGCTTAGTCAGAAAATACTTTGCCGTTTTTATCAGTAACTCGTTTACCGGGATCTTGCCTAGTGAAGAGAACTCTTTTATATAAGCTTCATATATTAAAGAATCCTCTTTAGTATATATAATATCGGTTGCTCTGGCTTTTATTAAGGGTACCAGTAGTAACAAGAATAACACTATCGCTTTTATGAATCTCATAATTTCAACTAAGTCCCTCGATTAATCCGTTTACTATATCGATATGCTTTGCCTGTGGTTCGGCAGGTAAGCCCGGCATACGCATGATACTCCCTGCAATAACGACAATAAACTCTGCACCATTATTGATCACCATATCATTTATTGTAAACTCAAAATCTTTTGGAGTGCCATATTGATGGGCATCATCAGAAAACGAGTATTGTGTTTTGGCAATGCATATCGGATAATGATCTAAGCCCATTCTCCTTATTTGAGCCAATTTCTTGTTGGCTTTATCCTCAAACTTCACAGAGGCGGCTCCATATATCTTCTTTACTACCTTACTGATCTTTGTTTCGATATCATCTTCCAGGTCATATGTGTAGTTGAGGGGGTTTGCATTCCTTTCTTCTATCAATTCTATGACTTTCTTTGCAGACTCGATTGCTCCGTCACCTCCTTTGGCAAAAGATTCATTAACTGCGAACCCTACACTTTTAGCCTCGCAATGGTCTTTGATAAGTTGTATCTCCTTTTCGGCATCAATAATATGTTTGTT
>JAITVH010000122.1 GCA_031285905.1 Prevotella sp. | reverse complement strand
AGAGAGAGAGAGAGAGAGAGAGAGAGAGAGAGAGAGAGAGAGAGAGAGAGAGAGAGAGAGAGCATAACAAAAACACACATATTTCAAAAATTCAGGATCATATTTTACATGATTCTGCTAGTCTTGTTTTCGGTTAATTAATGACCGAGAATAGGACTTTTTTATTTATACTATAAAAATCAGAAACCTATTTTTTAATATTAATTTAATTATGAAAACCAAAAAATTACTTCTTTACGCTATTGCAATATTATTTGCAATAGGTTATGGCACTACTAGTTGTAGTGATGAGGGAGGATATGAAGGTGCTGCCCCTGTGTATCCATCTGATCCTTCAAAACCGGTTGTCTTTACTGATTTTTCTCCACAAGAAGGCGTCGTGCGTACTTTGGTATTTATCGAGGGGAGCAATTTTGGAACAGATGTTTCAAAAATTAAAGTGACTATTGGAGGCGTACCGGCTCCTGTTATTGGTTCTTCCGGATCAAAAATCAGTTTGATGGTTCCTAGGCGCTCAAACGAGGGCGATGTGAGAGTCAAGATTTTAGGATCGGATAACCAGGTTATAAAAGAACATCTGTTTGACAGTATTTTTAAGCTTCATTCTACTTTGCAAGTTGCTACGTTGACAGGTAAAGTGGATCCGTCAACCAATTCATCCAGTATTATTAATGGATCATACGAGGAAGCTGAATTTCAAAATCCATGGTGGCTGGAATTTGATATAGATGAAGAGGGGAACAAGGTTCTCTATTTGATAGATGCTGAAAATCTGGCAGCTCTTCGAAAAATTAATCTGACTACTCGAGAGGTGTCCACTGTATTTGTGAAAGGACAGGCAGGGGTGCATCAGGTAAAATCAATGTTATTTGATGCCCCTACACGTGATACACTATTCTTTGTAGATGATAATGGAATGGGAGGATGGAATGACAGACATGCTATGCCGAATATGTTTTATGCTCTGCGTAGCGAGGGTTTTAGAAAAGTAAATCCGTACTTGTATGGGCAATGCTCTTATTCTGCTGTTTCGATGGGCGATGGATCCATTTTCTTCAATACATGGACTTCTTCTATGGTCTTAAAAGCACGGCAGGTATATGACTCAAGTAGTGGAATGTGGGATGGTAAAGAATTATTCAGCGTTAAAGCCAACTCTAACGACCACATTTTTATGTTCAGGCATCCGGATGATCTCTACGTGTATATGAATGGATTCAATGGTGTATATAAATGCGCATATGATAAAACAACTAAGATGCTGATATCGCCTGTTATTGTTGCAGGAGAGGTAGGTGGTGGCAGTGGTTGGGCAGATGACCAAGCTACTAGTGCGCGGTTTAATCGCCCACGCCAGGGTGTATTTGTCAAGAATCCTGAGTATGTTGCTGCAGGAAAAGAAGATGTATATGATTTCTATCTATGCGATCACAACAATAATGCTATCCGGAAATTAACCCCCGACGGTGCAGTCAGCACATATGCCGGACGAGGTAGTGTAGGTATAGATGGTCAGGTATGGGGTTGGATCGATGGCGAGGCACGTGAAACCGCCCGTTTCAGAGAACCTTGTGGTATTGCTTATGATCCAGAAGAGGAAATATTCTACGTAGCAGACCGTGAAAACAAGCGTATACGCACCATTTCTGTAGAATAATCTAATCATTGATAAAACACAAAAATATGAAGAAATACATTCTAGGCATTTTATGCTTGTTTATATATGCAATGAGCATATCGGCTCAACAAAAGACCGTTGAGGTCAGTGGTACCATCAAGGACCCGCAGGGGGAACCTTTGATTGGTGTAAGTGTTACCGTCAAGGATAAACCCGGACTGGGTGTTATATCCGATATAGACGGTAAATATAAAATAACGCTTGCTGGTTTTCAGTACCTTGTTTTCTCTTATGTGGGATTCGAACCTCAAGAGCAATTGATAAAAGATGAAAATCTTGTACTTGATATTACCATGCAAGAATCAAAAGCAACAGAATTGGATGCGGTAACAGTTACTGGTATAGGGCCTCAAAAGAAAGTCACTGTAACAGGAGCCATCACTACGGTGGATATGACTACGCTGAAGACACCTGTTTCTAGTATTTCCAATGCCTTGGCAGGGAATGTTGCCGGTGTAATGGCAATGCAACGTTCGGGACAACCGGGCTCCAACACATCCGAATTCTGGATTCGTGGAATTTCTACATTTGGGGGTAGTTCAAGTGCAATGGTGCTAGTTGACGGTTTCGAGCGTAGTCTTGATGAACTTAATATTGAAGATATCGAATCCTTCTCTGTATTAAAAGATGCTTCCGCAACAGCAATTTATGGTTCTCGTGGTGCTAATGGGGTTATTTTGATAACAACAAAAAGAGGGAAAGACGGGAAGGTAGAAGTGGATGCAAAAGCAGAATACACTTGGACGACTCGTACTAAAACACCTGAATTCGTAGATGGGGCAACTTATGCTGCTATGGCGAATGAAGCGCGTGTTACTCGTAATAGGAAAGCAGTTTATACAGACCAGGAGTTGATGATGCTTCGCGAACAGTTAGATCCCGATATCTATCCTAATGTGAACTGGATGGACTTGCTATTGAAAGACGGTGCGCCGACCTATCGTGCTTCCGTGAATGTGAAAGGCGGAGGATCTACAGCCCGTTACTACTTGTCAGGTAGCTACCTTGACGAAGGAGGAATGTATAATGTAGACAAAACGATGAAGGAATATGATACGAATGCGAATTACCAACGCTACAATTACCGTTTGAATCTGGATATGAATTTTACATCTACTACTCTGGTTCAGGTCGGTATTGGCGGAGCATTGGAAAAAACTAACCATGCAGGCGCTACCTCCGATAATATATGGAATAGTGCATTCGGATACAACCCGATAACAATGCCGGTAATGTATAGTAACGGTTATGTACCGGTTATACAAAGAGAAGCAACAGATAGTAATGGCAATCCACTATTTACAGCAAACATATATAATCCGTGGGTAGCAGCCACACAAACCGGTTATTCCGAAGTTTGGAAGAATACGATCAATACAAATATAACATTGCAACAGCAACTTAATTTCGTCACCGAGGGTTTGAAGTTTGTTGGGCGTTTTGGTTACGATACTTTTAATGAGAATCAAATAAATCGTATTAAGAACCCTGAAATGTGGAGGGCCGAACGTCAGCGCGATTCAAATGGAAACATCGTATTTAACCGTATGGCTCCTGAGCGCTTATTGTCACAAAACTCATCCGCCAACGGAAATCGTAAAGAATTCCTCGAGGCAGAACTTATATATGGCAGAACATTTAAAGATGTTCATAATGTAGGCGGTATCCTAAAATATACACAGGATCATTATGTTAACACCTCAAATGTGGGTGACAATATTATGGCAGGGATCGCTCAACGGCATCAGGGGCTGGCCGGAAATGTGAGTTATGGATACAAAAATCGTTATCTTGCCGATTTCAATTTTGGATATACCGGTTCTGAAAACTTTGCCAAAGGGCATCAATATGGCTTCTTCCCTGCTTATTCTGTAGGATGGAATGTAGCAGAAGAAAACTTTATAAAAGACAATATCAGCTGGCTTAGCCAGTTCAAGATTCGTTACTCTTATGGGGAAGTAGGGACTGATAACTCATACGATCGTAACAATGCAAATACACGTTTCCCTTATTTGGCTACCTATGGGAATTTTAGTAGAAATACGGGTGCCGGATCTCAGGATGTTTCTTACAATTGGGGAGATATAAACAGTCCTTTCGGATATAGCGGATTGACTTATACTAAAATATCTTCAAACAACGTAACTTGGGAAGTTGCCAAGAAACATGACTTGGGTGTAGATATGTATTTGTTTGGCGATAAGTTTGGTTTTACAGTAGACTATTTTAATGAAAAGCGTGAAGGAATCTATATGACCCGTGACTTTTTGTCGTATATGGTGGGTATTCAGACAGCTAACCCTTCTGCAAATATAGGTTCTGTGAAAACAACAGGGTTTGATGGTAACTTCAAGCTTGACCAAAAAATAGAGAGAGTAAGCTTTACACTACGTGGAAACTTTACGTATAGTAAGAATGAAATTACTGAATCCGATGAAATGTTGAACCGCTATCCATATCTTCGCAAGACCGGGTATCGTGTCGATCAGGCAAAAGGGTTAGTTGCTTTAGGCCTTTTCAAAGATTACGATGATATTCGCAATAGCCCACGTCAGGATTTTGGAGATTCCAGAGATATAATGCCCGGAGATATTAAATACAAAGATATAAATGGAGATGGTATTATCAATTCGAATGACGTTGTGCCAATTGGCGCCACTACACGTCCAAATCTGATTTATGGACTGGGTTTGTCAGCCAGTTGGAACGGTTTTGATGTCAATGTGCATTTCCAAGGTGCCGGAAAATCCAGTTTCTTCATCGATGGCTTTACAGTCTATCCGTTTCTTAATGGGGAATGGGGAAATATACTGAAAGAAATGGCGGAATCTAACCGCTGGATTTTAGGTGAAAATGAAGATCCGAATGCAGAATACCCACGTTTAAGCTATGGAGGAAATTCCAACAATTATCAAAGTTCTACTTACTGGTTACGTGATGGTTCTTATCTGAGGTTGAAGACACTAGAAATAGGTTATACTTTACCAAAGGTATTCACTACTAAATTATATATGGAGAAGGTACGTTTGCATTTTATCGGGCAAAATTTATTGACATTCTCAAATTTCAAATTATGGGATCCGGAAATGGGTAGTTCTAATGGGCAAAAATATCCTATAGGGAAGACTATAACTTTTGGATTATCCGTTAATATTTAAAAATGAAAGTTTTATGAAAAAGAAATTAACTATATTAAGCCTTATAGCTTGTCTGACAACCTGCTTCCAATCTTGTTCCGATTATTTGGATGTAGAAGGCTATTTTAACGACAGACAGAGCCTGGAGCGTATATTCAATAGTCGTGATTATACTGAGCAATGGCTGGCAAATGCTTATTACCAATTACTATCTTTCAACCTTGAAATAGGCCATGTGCGGTTTACCCTATCGAACTACTCGGATGATATGGTTTATACTGAAGGTGGTGCCGGAATAAGTTTCTCGGATTTTAAGTTTGGTAAGTATGGTCCGCAATACAGTGGAAATGCATATGATCTTGTTTATCGCCCATGGGATCAGTCGTATGAAGGAATCCGTCAGGCTTCTATTTTCATACAGAATGTACATCCTGGCCCCGAAATAGATGAAGATATGTATAGAGACCTTAAAGGGCAGGCTTATTTTGTCCGTGCTTACCTTTATTGGTTGTTGTTGCGTAAATATGGACCTGTGCCGATTTTGCCAGAAGAGGGCCTTGATTATGAAGCTCCATATAAAGATTTGGCTTATCCGCGAAATACTTATGATGAATGTGTAGAGTATATATCCGAACAGATGTTATTGGCAGCAAACCATCTTGAAGATGGGAGGTCCTCTCGTAGCGCTTCACGTCCTACTAAAGGTGCAGCATTAGCAGTGCGTGCCAAAGCATACGTATATGCAGCAAGCCCATTGATGAACGGAAACACAGAGATGGCAGGATTCGTTGACGATCAGGGGAGAAATCTCATTGCTCAGGAGTATGATGAAAGTAGATGGGCTAAAGCTGCTGCTGCATGTTTAGATGTTATAAATCTGGGTAAATACAAGTTATATACTGTTCCTAAGCGTCTCTCAGGAAACAATTGGGGCGCATATCCTAAGACTTTAGATCCTCCTTACCATCCAGTCTATTCTGAAAAAACTTTTGCCGAAGGTGGATGGAATGATATAGACCCGTTGGATTCGTATCGTGCATTATTTAATGGAGACCTCTATGTAGCAGAAAACCCGGAATTAATCTTTTCGCGTGGAGATAATCAGTTGAATGACGAATACGGGATTCAATCCATGTCGCGTCACCAAATGCCTGTGCACAAAGGAGGTGGATGGAATTGCCATGGTATCACCGGCAAACAATGCGATGCCTATGCTATGATTGACGGAAAACCATTTGATCGCGACAAAGCTCTAAAAGGATTTACTACAGCAGATGGGGAATATCCGTACTTACGGGCGAATGTATGGAAGGAATATGCAAATAGAGAACCTCGTTTCTATGCATCAGTTGCCTTTAATGGCGCAAACTGGTCGTGTACAAGTGCTAGAGATGCGGAAAACCGTAATTTCCAATCTTTTTATTACTATGGAGAAAATGATGGGCGTAATATAATCAGTTCCAACGACCGCTGGATACCAACCGGTATAGGAATGATGAAATATGTAAATCCGAAAGAGAGTTACTCAAATGGATCTGCATATCCAAAAGTTGATCCGGCGATTCGTTATGCCGATATTTTATTGATGTATGCTGAATCGCTGAACGAGCTGACAACCACTCATCAGGTAACATCATGGGATGGAAAAGAAAATTACAACATATCACGTAACTCAGAAGAGATGAGAGCAGCTGTTCTTCCGGTACGTTTACGTGGAGGTGTTCCTAACTATGAAGATCTGGGCGATGGTGATCCATACACAGATACAGATCCTAAAAAATTGAGAAATTATCTTAAACGTGAGCGCCAGATAGAGTTCTTGGGAGAAAATCAGCGTTATTACGATCTCCGTCGCTGGAAAGATGCTCCAAAGGAAGAAGGCGAAATGATAATGGGATGTAATACAACTGTACCGGCAAGTTCTCGTGAGCATTTTTACGAACAAATTGTGGTATCGAGTATACAAACTACATGGTCGCAGAAACAATACTTCTGGCCGGTTGCTTACTCTGAATTGCAAAGGAACGCCCGTTTGACTCAGGCTCCGGGTTGGCCGTCATTCGATTAATGAAGACAGAAGAAGTAATATCATATTTTATTCAATTAAGTAATAAAAACATTCAAATATGAAAAAACTATATTTTTCTATAATTATATTAGGTGCATTGCTTTTCATCTCCAGCTGTAACGATGAGTGGAAGGATGAGCTTTATACCAATATGTTATCTCTGAAGGCTCCAATAAATAGAGATGATGTATCTGTTATCTATTTAAGGTATCAAGACAAAGAAACTAATTATAAGTTACCGGTTATCGTCAGTGGGTCGCAAATAAACAACCGAGATTACACTGTGAATATCAAGGTAGACAATGATACATTAAAAGATCTGAATCGTGACAAATATAATGATCGTGAGGATTTGTTTTATAGGCAGTTGTCCCCATCTCATTATGAGTTTCCTTCTCAGACTTGTCAGATACCTGCCGGTTCTGATGTAGCATTATTTGATATCAATTTCAAATTGAAAGGACTAGATTTAGTGGAGAAATGGGTGTTGCCATTGACTATTGCTCCTGATCCTTCGTATACACTGAATACATACAAAGGCCGGCAAAAGGCTTTACTCTGGGTAATTCCATTCAACGACTATTCAGGATCGTATTCAGCGACCAACATGAAGGTATATTTTGGGAATAATACAGAAAAATATATGGCAGCCAGTACACGCGAGGCCAGGGTGGTCGATGAAAATACGATTTTCTTCTACGCGGGAATTACAGAGGAGTTGGCTGAAAACAGAGGACTATTCAAAGTTAAATGTGAATTTATACAAGAGAAGGATACTATAATAGGAGCAACGGATATAGTAGATCCGATTACAGGCGATACAGTCAAGCTTAAAATGAAGACAGGAAAACTGAAATTAAGCGCTGACAATGAGAAATTGGCTCTTGAGGTAATAGGGAATCCTACTTACGTAATCAGAGAAGAGTCTGATATCGATCGACCGTTTATAGTCAGACGTACTTATATATTGACTATGGAGTATAGGTATGAAGACAGAGAATCATCATCCAACCCTGATGTGGTTTTTCCATACAGATGTACAGGTACAATGAGTTTACAACGTGATATGAATGTAATAATACCAGATGAGGATCAGGCTATCCTATGGTAAATAAGGGACTTCAGCTTAGTAGACAAGGATGAATTTGAAATCCTTGGTTTTAGGTTAAGGGAGTTAAATTATTCAGAGAGAATGCATTATGTATTCTCTCTGTTTTTTTAGGTGTTAGATAAATATTATAAAAAGGATTAAAGGATAGTTGGCTTCATCTATGAATTCTATCCTTATTTAAAAAAGATAATAAATCTAGATATACCTTCTCTTGAAGTAACTATTATCTTAATACTGGATTAAGGGTGATTTATTCAAATATTTCCAGGGCAAAGCTCTCTCCGTCAAAAACACCATATGAAAAGTAATCGATCCAGTCGCCTAAGATGACGATTCTGCTATTGACAGATAGCATTAGATCTAACATGATATGGCGATGTCCAAAAATGAAGAAGTTTATATTGGGTGCTGTTTGCAGGTGTTTTTTAGCAAATAAGACAAGGTGTTCTTTATTTTCTCCAAAATATTCAGGAGTTGCATGTACATCTCGGTTATGATTTGACCACCACTGGGCAAAACCGACTGTCCATCTGGGATGAATAGCTGCATATAGGGTCCTGCAAAATTTACTGTGAAATATGTTACGTAATACTTTAAAGGATAGATCTTCATCTCCAAGCCCGTCTCCATGAGCCATAAAGAATTTCTTCCCATAAATATCACGTACCAGTGGTGATAAGTGAACAATCATTCCGCATTCTTTTTGCAGGTAGTCTCTTATCCATATATCGTGGTTTCCTATGAAGAAATGGATCTCAATACCGGAATCAGTCAACTCAGCTATTTTACCCAGAACCCGGACAAAACCCCGAGGTACGACATTCTTATACTCGAACCAATAGTCAAAAATATCTCCAAGCAGATAGATTGTCTCTGCATCTTGCTTTACCATGTCAAACCATCGGCAAAGTTTTCGTTCTATCTCATGTATTGGGTAATAATCATTCTTTCTAATATGGGCATTGGGTAATATTGTTATTTGATGTTTATCGACTTTCTTTTTATGGTAAGCCGACCCCATATGTACATCTGATAGAAAATAGACTTTCTTCCCCACTATATCTTCGATTATAGAAAACCTAATTCAAGTTTAGCTTCTTCACTCAGCATGTCCTTATTCCATTCCGGCTCGAAAGTAAGGTTTACGATTACATTGTTAACTTCCGGTATAGATTCTACTTTGTATCTTACATCTTCGAGGATGAAGTCTGCAGCAGGACAATTGGGCGCAGTCAAAGTCATTGTGATAGTAACATTTTTATCATCATCTACCGCGACTTCGTAGATAAGCCCGAGATTGTATATATCGACAGGTATTTCAGGGTCGTAAACCGTTTTAAGCATGTTTACGATTTTTCCTTCTATTGCTAATAAATCACTCATAATCGGAATCTTTTTGTTTAAATATAAACATCCTAATGTAATGATAGTTTATATCTTGCCTATTTAATAAAATACAAAAGTAATGAAAAATACATTTATATTTCTGCTGAAATCTTCATTGCTGATTCAATACATTTATCCATGTTGTAATATTCCCATTCGGCAAACCGGCCGAGTAGGTGTATACCCTCATCCTTCAATATAGCTTTTGCTTCATTTATAAGCTCTTTTGTCTGAAAATCATGAATGACATAAGAGTTTGGCTCATAGTTGTATGAGATAGGGGTTAGGTTACCTGGGAGTTTATTGAGTTCCTTTATCATATCGTCATATTCGACCTTACCAGAAAACTCAGCGACACAGGTCTTACGGCTTCGCGTACCATTGTTGGCAGGAGAGAAATTGCCTGTATATATTATCCTGTGAGCCTTTGTGAAATCTTCAGGAATATATAACCAGGATAGAGAGTTTGAATCAGTTTCACATAAGATATTCGAAGTCCCGTTTGATTTAAGACTCTTCAACGCATTTAAGTCCATTTTCGAAGTTAGTAGATTGTCAGCATAATCAGGCAGATTTCTGACATCTCCGGTATAGATAATTTTATCAAATCCTGTTTCTCCGTCTATTGTATATTTCTCTCCATCTTTTAGTATATTCGATATCTTTCTATTCAGACGGATATTCAGCCCTTCTGATAGTTTGTCTACCAAGAATTGTGAACCATTCTTTTTAGGATAATAAAATGTTGAATGTACCATCTTATCCTCTTCTTCATGGACAATATTACTTAAGATAATCTCTTCCAGGTTCGGCATCGGGAGCTTTCCTTCGAGCCAAGGCATCGGGATAGATTTAAGCTCTGTACCCCAGATCTTTCTGTTATACGGATTGAAATATAAATTATATAATGTCTCTCCAAAATTGTTTTTCAGAAACTCTTCAAAGTTAGGGTATTCGAAAGGTGATAATTTTTTATCAGATCCAGTTAGGATTAATTCATGGATTACCCTCTTTATTATATCTTTATCAAAATTATATAGATAGTTCTCTATAGGATAACCTATTATCTTATTATATATAAAGATTTTGGCATTTCTCTTTACTTGATAAAATTCATTCTCCTTATCGAAATGTGACCAGAACCAATCGAAAACTCCTTTATTTCTTGAATTGAAGACATGCCCGCCTACACGGTGAAACAATACAGAATCTATTGTATCGCACTTGATCAAGCCTCCGATTTTATCTTTTTGTTCGAAGAGAGTTACTTCATACCTTTCTTTCAGCATGTTGGCTACAGATAAGCCTGATATACCTGTGCCTATTATAGCTATTTTTAGTTTGTGTCTATTTGCCATTTTGATAATTTTACAGGGTGGAAATATAGTATATTATTAGGAAATTCATTTAATAATTTATGGAGAGAATGTTTGTATTCATCCTCAAACTCAGTTCGGTCGTTACCCCAGAATAGTTTACCTTTTAGCTTTATATCTTTTTCTGTTTTTATATTTGAGCATGACAATATTATGGATGTCGGAATGGCTGCTTCAACAAAGAGGCGGCTGGCAGCAAAAATACCACAATAATGAGCAAATGTTTTAAATTCATCTTTAGGAATAATCACAATATCGGAATAGCCGCATGCAATGGGGTATTCTAATTCAATTCGATCTATTTTATAAAGATTTTCTATACGTCTTTTATCTTTATAATAACAGTAAAGCCCTTTTAGGTTTTTAGCATACATCTTCCTTTGGGGGATAGCATATACTTTTTGGGGTGAATAGTAAGGTGTTTGGAGCCCTAATTTGTGAAACCGTGGTAGAATGTCTTCTTTCGATGGTAATTCTTTTGTAATCTCAATTCCTTCTACAGAAAGGGTGTACCCAATTACTTTCATCGAATGAAGCCATTTATCGCTCATACTTGATGTCTCAAATATTTCGGAAATAAAGGTGTCATTTCTCTTTATCTGAAAATACGACATATAAGTCTCTTCATTTATTTTAGGGTTTAAAAGCAAATCGTCACCAATAAAGAAATAATGGTCAAAATCACCTTTAGATTTCAATATTTGATACGATTGTACGATATATCCCTGAAAGTAATGTGAATTTTCGTATACAGCGATCACATTCTCTTTTTCTCCTGTATAAAACGGGACTAAATGAAAGATATTTGAAAATTGGTCTTTGTAAATGTTTTCAAGAATCGGAATATTTTTGTCGTATTTGTGGTTATATATAATAACTAAAGCAACCATCGTTAAGGGTATTTCGGATAAAAATTTATGCAAATATACTCAAAATGGGGTTATCTTTATAATTTCCCCTTGTCCATATAACTATAATATGAATGATCACACACAATTATATGGTCGAGTAATTGTATTTCCATAATACTTCCGGCTTCTTTCAATCTTTGAGTGATTGTATTGTCTTCTCCACTTGGATTGACATTACCTGAAGGGTGGTTGTGGCAAAGAATCATTGCTGAAGCCAGATTCTCGATAGCTTCTTTCATTATCATGCGTATATCTACTACTGTACCGCTTACCCCTCCTTTACTGACTTGTATTTTCTTTATTACTTTATTAGCTCTGTTGAGCAATAATATCCACATTTCTTCATGTCTGAGGTCTGCCAATATAGGATGGAAGATGTTGTAAGCGTCCTGGCTGTTTGTTATTTGGGGCTGAACTACGGTCTCTGATAATTTGCGTCGTTTACCGAGTTCTAAAGCAGCCGTAATAGTAATTGCTTTAGCTTCACCTACGCCATTAAAGTTCTTTATAAGGTCTTTGATTTCAAGCTTACCTAAGTTGTTTAGGTTATTGGAAACACTGTGCAAAATACGCTGAGCGAGTTCCACTGCCGTCTCGTTTTTATTTCCCGATCCGAGAAGGATACCTAATAGTTCAGCATCGGAGAGGGCAGACACCCCTTTTAATAGCATTTTCTCTCTCGGGCGATCTTCTTCTGCCAGGTCTTTTATATTCAGTTTGATCTTATTATCCATGATTCTTATAGATGTCAATAGTTAACAAAAATAATGCTTTTTAAGTAATATAGCTGACATCTGATTCAGAATAGAATGAATAAAAGCCCCTGTATAAATTCCAGAGGCTTGATATTTGATGTAGATAAAAGATACTGATTAATCGTAATATCCCATTGTGCTTATATTGTGGTTGACGGGCAATTTACACGACCTAACTATGACACTAGCAGTTATGCTGGTTGCTGTTTCTACTCCATCATCAACTACAACCCGGTAATAGACCCGCCCCCTTTGCTGGTCGGCAGGAGTATATGAAATTGAAGTTGCTCCCGGGATATCAGCCCAGGTGCGGTTATTCTTACTCGATTGCCACTGATAGGTGTTGGGCCCTCCGCTGAGTGTAAAGTCACATGTCATTTGCGCGACTTTACCGGCACAAACATCCTGTTGAGCCGGAATAATACCTAGATCAACATAAGCCTTTTCTATAATAAGCGTATCACATCCCATATTTTCCAACAGGGCAGATTTTGCCGAAATGGATAATGAGACAGTTTTAATCCCTTTTGTTGTCCACAATATAGTAGGTGAAACATCTGTAGATGTAGCAGGAACAGCCCCTTCACCAAAATCCCAATTATACTCTATCTGTAGTGATGCCGGGGGTGACTGTATCAGAGGAGAAGAGTGATTCACAGAGTAAGTTACGGCTTCTCCGCTACGAGCAGATGTTATAGTGGGACTTATTGTGGCATCGAATATTATATCAATAACAGTAATCTCGACTGTTATATCTTCCGTTCCCTGCTCCATGACAAGTGTGTATATTCCGGGCTTGGATACTGTAATACTGTTAAGTGTAGCCCCCCTTTCAATAGTACCATCAGGATGTTTCCAAGTGTAATATTCAGCTATTCCGCCAATAAGAGTATGTGTGCTTCCCGGGCATTTGTAGATGGTGTCAGGAGAGAATTGGAAAGACTTATCATATGCCGAGAAATAACTAAGGTTTGTTCCGGCGGCAAAGGCAGACGTGAAACCCAACTGGAAAACCGAACTTGTATTCTGAACGGTCACTATCTGGTTTCTTGCTTCGGCAGGAAGGGTTAAACGAATATATTTCCAATCGGGAAATTCAGGAACATATCCTTTGGAGTCGACATATACACTTTTCGTAGAAATCCAATCGAATAGAGGAACAAAATCTTGACCCGGATATTTTATTCTGAGGTCATTCTCTGCCGATTCTTTATATACAAGCATCAATGCAGGATTAATTGGTGCATAACCGCTATAATCATCTTCCATATAAGAAAAGAATGATATATAGTTCGTTTTTGTTGCGTAAAAGTTTGGCAAATGGCAGACCGAAGCTTCACGGCCGGTAATCTGTTGGCAATGGATTGGTTTTGTTGATGTAACCGTTGCGCAGGCAATCTGACGGCTCACACGGAATGTATCTGTTTGAAGAGTTTCCCCTCTGTCTATTACTCCTAATGATTGCTTTCCTTCTCCCCAGTTTATAAAGACCTCCGTGTCATCTTCCAAAGCGATAATATCAAGATAATTACACACCTTTTCTCTGTAACTTGTATTACTCATCTTGCTATAACCAGCAGATAGTGTAAATACATATGTTTGCCTGGCATAAGCATCTTGTACTAACTGGTCTACACACATATCTCCCGTTTCTGCGGTTCCATACAATTCTTCTCCTGCTATTACCGATATACGTTTATCAGAAGTGATATGAGATCCTTTCAATGCTTGGCCTGTTTCTGTAATAGTCCTTAATATAAGAGCTTGTCCTTTGTTTAATGTTACTGTATGAGAACCTGCAATATAATTCCTTACATTGCTGGGAATTTCGAAGTTGACCGTAGTATTATCTTCAGATGCAAGTATTGAGATGTAAGGATAGTGAGTTACAGCTCCAGATAAAAGCAGGGGATGCCTTGATGGCTCAGAATGCCCTACGCTAAAAGATCTGCCTAAACCACCATTCCCTTTCAATACAATAGTTTCCTGTACGGCTTGATAGTCAAATATGTAATAAACGAATATGGGTACATCGGAAGTTATACGGACACCGGCACTGGTTGCTAATCCTGTTCGTGAATTGGCAATAATCTCTAATGATTTGTCGCGTAAGGTAGATTGCTCGTAAACTTTCAGTTCATACCCTAAAGCATTAACTGTTAAAGTCTCTTCTGTATTATCTGCAAAATAATAGATCTTCACTGTGGCATCCCGGTTTGATGGGTTGCTGATCATAAAACCACCATTACCTTTATAATTGGAACTAGCTAAGCTGACAGCACTTATTGGTGACATCCAGAATTCTGTATCCTGTGCTTTGGATATTACTATAATGGAAAATAGTATGAGTAAAAGTAACGCTCCTCGTTTCATAAGTCTGCGAATTAAAAAACACCTTTATCCTATCTGAATCAAGATATATTCTCTTAGTTAATTAAGGTGATAACTGTGGTTTATGATTGTTTTTTGTCTTTTCTGTCTTATTGACACTTTCTTCGTAGCAAAGATAGTAAATGAATTGATATAAAAGATATAAGACATAAATTAATTTAATAAACAATAATACTCCTATAAACCAGATATTGGTCTATAGGGGTATTTGCTTTATTTGCTGTTGATTAAGCCTTTACTCTTTCCACATAAGAACCATCCTTAGTGTTGATCTTTATCTTATCGCCTTCGTTGATAAATAGCGGAACACGTACCTCTGCTCCTGTTTCTACAGTTGCAGGCTTTAATGTATTAGTTGCCGTATCACCTTTAACACCCGGTTCGGTATAGGTAACTTCGAGAATAACATTCTGAGGCATCTCTGCAGTAAGTATTGCTTCGGTTTCAGCATGTACCTGTACTTCTACCATATCACCTTCCTTGAGGAAAGCAACTCCTTCGATAGCATCGCCGGCAATGGGAATCTGTTCAAAAGTTTCAGTATTCATAAAATTATATCCCATATCATCCTGATAGAGGAATTGGTAAGGACGTCTTTCTATACGTACCTCATCCAGTTTAACACCTGCATTGAATGTTCTTTCCAGTACACGTCCGGTAGTAACGCTTCTCATTTTGGTGCGGACAAAAGCGGCGCCTTTACCCGGCTTAACATGTAAAAATTCGATAATAACATAGTACTGTCCATCGATGTCAATGCACATACCATTTCTTATATCTGCTGTTGTTGCCATTTAATTATATGTTTGTTCAATTAAAATTTCTGAGTTGCAAAGATAATAAAACTCATTACTTTACAAAACCTCTGTTCTTTAATAAGTACTCCGGTTTTGGTTCTGCTCCCCTGAATTTCTTATATAGTGTCATTGGCTCATCACTTCCACCTTTTGACAATACATTTTCGCGGAACGATTTTGCCGTTTCCTGATCGAAGATATTCCCTTTTTCTACGAAAGCCTGGTAAGCGTCAGAATCCAGAACTTCAGACCATAGGTAGCTATAATATCCTGCAGAGTATCCTCCACTGAATATATGGGAGAAGTAAGTGCTTCTGTATCGTGGGATGATTTCATCTATCAACCCGATCTCTTTCATGGCATCTGCCTCAAATTTGTTCACATCCAATTTCTCCACCGCTTCTATCTGGCGAGGATCGAAATTAGGTGTTTTTGCCAGTGTATGCCATTTCATATCGAGGATAGCTGCAGCAACAAGTTCTGTAGTCATAAAGCCCTGATTGAAATAGCCCGCATTTTGTATCTTTTTTATCAGCTCATCAGGGATAGTCTTTTTTGTCTGATAATGCTTGGCATATATTTTCAATACCTCCGGTTCGAATGCCCAGTGTTCCATTATTTGAGAAGGTAATTCAACGAAATCGCGGGCAACAGATGTTCCCGATAATCCATGATAGTTGCATTTCGACAGTAGGCCATGTAATCCATGTCCGAATTCATGGAACATGGTTTCTACCTGATCCAGGGTTAATAATGCCGGCTTGTTATCCGTTGGCGGGTTATAGTTTCCTACATTATAGATAAGAGGATGAACGGACTCACCGTTGAGTACCTCCTGCTTGCGGAAGCTGCTCATCCATGCTCCTGCACGCTTACCTTCGCGGGCAAAATCATCGAAATAGATGATCCCTATAAATGAGCCGTCTGCATCGTCCACCTGGTATGCTTTAACGTCGGCTTGATAAATCGGAATGTCAGTCCGCTGTTTAAATGTGATTCCGTATAGTTTATTGGCAACAGCAAATATGCCTTTACGCACATTATCAGCTTCAAAATATGGTTTCAACGCTTCTTCATCCAGAGCATATTTTTCTTTACGCAGTTTCTCGGCATAATACCACCAGTCCCACGATTCCAGTTTTATATCCTTACCTTCTTTTTTAGCGATGGCCTGTAGTTCAGCAGCCTCTTTCTTAGCCTGAGGCAGGGCATGTTCCCATATGCTGTTCAACAGGTTCATTACATTGTCAGGCGTTTTTGCCATTGTTTGTTCCAGCACATAGTCAGCATGAGTATTATAGCCCAACAGGTTTGCTTTTTCGAGGCGCAGGCTTACAATTTTTTTGATAATTTCCTTATTATCGTTTTCATTATCATTGTTACCCCGGTCGTACATCGCCTTATAGAGCTTTTCTCTCAATTCTCTGTTGTCTGCATATTGCAGGAATGGTTCCCAGCTTGGTTTGCTCAACCCGAATACCCATTTACCTTCCAATCCTTTCGATGCGGCGGTTTTTGCGGCAGCAGCTTTTATGTCTTCCGGCAATCCGGCAAGGTCTTCTTCTTTTTCTATAATCAACTGATAACTATCCGTTTCTTTCAGTAGATTTTGGGCAAAGTCTAATGTTGCGTTGCTCAGTTCTTTGTTTATCTCACGCAGACGTGCTTGTTTAGAGCCATCAAGCATAATACCAGAGCGCACAAAGCCTTTATATGTCCTGTCCAGTAGTTGCTTTTGTTCTGTAGTGAGTTTGTTAACTTTTACTGTATCGTCCTGAACCACCTTTATGCGGCTGAACAGGTCTTCGTTGAAATTGATATTATCGTAATGTTCAGTCAGTTTCGGGGTTATCTCTTTTTCTATATTCTGATAGACAGAGTCAGACATTGTTCCCGTCATGATAGACAAAGCTGCGCCAACCCTTCCCAGCATTCTTCCACTTTCATCCAGAGCCACAATCGTATTCTCAAAAGATGGCTGTTCTCCACTGCTCAGGATAGCGTCTATTTCTTTATTATGCTGATTCATTGCTTCTTCAAAAGCAGGCATAAAATGCCCGGCCTCGATTTTATCGAAAGGAGGTACTCCGTCAGGAGTAGTGTATTCAGAGAAAAAAGGATTGTCTATTTCCTTATTGGTGGTAGTACTGTTATTGCAAGAATATACCATGATTAATAAGCTTAAAATAATTAGGAACTTCTTCATATTCTATAATTTAGATGAATGTGTGATTTAGACTGCAAAAATAGATAAAATTTTCTGAGGCTGAAACTATTAAGTAATCATAAGATAATAAAAAAGATGCAGATAGTGCATTAGGCTACGTAAATCGGTACTTGTAGTTCATTTCTTTGTTTTTAACTAAAAGGTGACAATTTACAAAGAATTCGTGGCTTTGCTTGTAGGGGCGTAATATCTTACGCCCGAATACGAGAATAATGCTTTTTAAAAACGGGCGGATGATAATCCGCCCCTACAGCATGCCCGGATATTTTAACTAAAAAGTAACAAAGGTTACACTATTCAGCCATTAGCTGATAGCCGTTAGTTCTTAGCCTTTTTATACCTTCCTCCTCGTGGCTTTGCTTCTCCCTCTCTCTTTGGGGAGGGTCGGGGTGGGGTCACTTCTCTCATTTTTTCAAAGAACATTTTCCTAAAGCTATCAGCTAATGGCTAAAAGCTAACGGCTTTATTACTATAGATAAATTCAAAATAAAAAGATAAAAATAATAATATAGCAGGCAGATATTCCTGAATGGCTTAAAATTGCTTCATTAACAAAATTTGCCTGAAAAAACTTGATAACTCCTTACTCACAGAATAACTTTGTATTATTGATTATGAAAATAGTATATAGTAAATATATTCCTCCTAAAAAATTTGCGGCTATAAACTTATTTGGCCTGATTGTTGTTCGTAAAGAATATGGGGAACTGACAAAAGTAGAGATAAATCATGAACTGATACATACCCGCCAAATACTGGAAATGTTTATTATTCCCTTCTATCTCTTTTATCTGTTGGAGTGGCTCATAAGGTGGATACAGTATAGGGACAGACTGAGGGGATATAAAAATATTTCCTTCGAACGTGAGGCCTATACGAATATGCACGATTTATCTTATCTGAAAAAGAGAAAGATATTTGCTTTTACTCATTATTTAAAGAAAGGATGACGACAAATGTGGAAATACATCTTTACACTACTCATTGTGCTGATAAGTATATCATGTGCCCGGAGTCAAAACAACTCAAATCAAAACAAAATGGAATATAATAAACTAACGCCTGAGGAAGAAAGGGTAATTGTCAATAAAGGCACAGAAGCACCCTTTAGCGGCGAATACCTCAATAATAAAAAAAGCGGCACTTATGTCTGCAAAAGATGTGGCGCCCCTCTTTACAATTCATCAGATAAATTTGAATCACATTGCGGATGGCCTTCATTCGACGATGAAATAAAAGGGGCAGTAAAACGTGTGCCCGATGCGGATGGACTCAGAACAGAGATAATATGCAATAATTGTGGGGCACATCTTGGACATGTTTTCTTAAATGAAGGATTTACAGATAAAAATACGCGGCATTGCGTAAATTCTATATCTTTGAAATTTATACCTGAACAAAAGAAAATGATCAAAAAAGCTTACTTTGCCTCAGGCTGTTTCTGGGGAACAGAATATTATTTTATGAAAGCCGACGGTGTGAAGCATACTGCTGTAGGCTTTATGGGCGGACATGTGGATAATCCGACTTACAAAGAGGTGTGCCAGAAAAATACAGGTCATCTGGAGACAACAGAAGTGGAATATGATACATCCAAAACTACTTATGAAGATCTGGTAAAACTGTTTTTCGAAACGCATAATTTCACCCAGACAAACGGGCAGGGGCCGGACATAGGGCCTCAGTACTTATCATGCATATTCTATGCCGACGAGAATGAGAAAGTAATTGCAGAGAAATATATTAAGGTATTGGAGGGTAAAGGCTACAAAGTAGCTACAATGCTGAAACCTGCCGATACATTCTGGAAAGCAGAAGATTATCACCAGCAATATTATGAACATAAGGGAACTACCCCCTATTGCCATGTATACAAGAAAATATTTTAGTTACTGAATTTTAATTGTTTAAGATTTTTATATTGATTTTTTAAGCCTCAAATTATCATATTTGAGGCTTTACTATTATTTTTGTCGCCAGACTAGAATAAATATATCATCTAAACAAAATTATTATGCTGAAAAAAATCTTATCAGTTTCCGGTAAACCGGGATTATACCAGTTAATTTCGAGCGGGAAGAATATGGTTATAGTGGAGTCATTGGTTGATAAGAAAAAGATGCCGATACATGTTCGCGACAAAGTGGTATCTCTTGGGGATATCTCAATATATACAGATACAGATGATGCTCCTCTCAGAGATATTCTGATGTCGATGAAACAAAAGGAAAGCGGAAATAAGGCATCTGTTTTGCCGAATGCAAAACCGGAAGAGTTAAAAAAATACTTCGGAGAAGTACTTCCTGATTTCGACCGCGATCGCGTATATCCTACCGATATAAAGAAGATTATAAACTGGTATAACCTGCTGCTTGATGCCGGTATCGATTTTGAGAAGATTGAAGTAGAGGAAGAAGGAGAAGAAAATAAGGAAGAAAAAACAGAGGCAACAGAATAAGCTAGATAAGATTGGATTCCAGTTCTAAGCTAGAATATTAAGGAAGAATACCAAAATAAAAGTATAAATGAAGAAATTATGAAGATATTCTTTGCATTATTACTTTTGGCTTTTTTGTCAATTCTTTTTACCGGGTGTAATTTTTTAACTAAAGAACAAAGATGGCAATGGGCAGAGTTTTTCGGATTTCATTCCGGCAGACCGAATCCACCCACTGAGTCAGATGATATTTCATCTATAATCATCACTGATGATATACAAAAAATATTATACAACGGTGTATATTTACGTTCAAGATACCATATGCATGGTACTTCATATTTACGCTTTTATGAAAATGGTATGGTCATAGAAGTTAATTCAACCGGTAATCCCGAACAAATAAAAAGATGGTTTGACATTGATTGTGAAAATATCAGTAAAGGAAATTATGAAAGAACTGATAATAGCATTAGCTTTTCATGCTTAATAGAAGAATATGGAAGTGTTGATTATACAGGTATGATAATAGAAAATGGACTTATTTTAAATGTGCATAGTAACATAAATGGATGGGAAGGAAAGAATCTTATTTATGAATTTTATAGTTGGTAATAAGTATAGCACCGCAAAACGCTGAAATACGCACGATTTCTAAATCATTACTTCTGAATTTCAAGAACTTCGTAAAGTGTCTATCCATTAGGTAGTTAAATCATACTGCGAATAATCTAAAATACACCCTCCTGTTTTTTATTAAGTCTCATTAGAAAGCAGATAAAACAAGAAAGCAACCCCAATGAGAGGTTGCTTTCTTATATCAATAAAGAATCTTTATTTTACCTTATCAACGATGGCTTTAAATGCCTCAGGATGGTTCATAGCAAGGTCGGCAAGGACTTTGCGGTTGATCTCAACGCCATTCTTGTGAAGAGCGCCCATCAGGCGGGAATAAGACATTCCTTCAAGACGTGCAGCAGCATTGATACGCTGAATCCACAATGCGCGGAAATTACGTTTTTTAGCGCGGCGGTCACGGAATGCATAGGTAAGACCTTTTTCCCAAGTGTTTTTGGCTACTGTCCACACATTTTTGCGGGCACCATAGTAACCTCTTGTTAGTTTTAATACTTTTTTTCTGCGGTTGCGCGAAGCAACGTGATTGACTGATCTTGGCATAATTTAAACAATGTTTTGAATGATAGCGGTTCTCTTGTTTCAAGAACTCTTTGCTGCATACATCCGGTTAATAAATCTTTTAAAACGTGCTTTGTTATTGAAACGAAAGACGATTATCTCATCGCAAGCAATTGTTTTACTGCTTTCTCATCCACCTTGCTTATAAGGCCTGTCTGAGTAAGGTTTCTTTTTTGCTTTTTCGTTTTCTTAGTCAGGATATGACTTTTGAAAGCATGTTTTCTTTTGATCTTTCCTGTTCCGGTAAGGGCGAACCTCTTTTTGGCACCGGAATTAGTCTTTTGTTTTGGCATCTCAGTTAGTTAATTAATTATTAATTACACGAATAATTTATATAAATTGATTATTCTTCTTCAGTTGTGTCGTCTTCCGTATCTTTCTTTTCTCCTTCTTTCGGTTTTGCAGCAACAGGTTTAACGGGTTGCTTTTTTGGAGAAAGCATCATGATCATCTTTTTCCCCTCAAGTTGAGGTAGCTGATCTACTTTTCCTAATTCTTCCAATTCTGTAGCAAAACGGAGTAATAATACTTCTCCTTGTTCTTTGAAGAGAATAGAACGACCTTTGAAAAACACATAGGCTTTCACTTTAGAACCTTCTTCAAGGAAACTTCTCGCATGTTTCAACTTAAAGTTAAAGTCATGATCGTCAGTCTGTGGGCCGAAACGGATTTCTTTCACCACTACTTTTACCGATTTGGCTTTAGCCTCTTTCTGTTTCTTCTTTTGTTGATAAAGGAATTTTTGGTAATCCATTATTTTAACAACAGGGGGAACAGCTGTAGGTGAAATTTCCACCAGATCGAGTTCGAGTTCATCAGCCATACGCAGAGCTTCTTGCACGGTATAAACTCCTTGTTCTACATTGTCGCCTACTAAGCGGACTTCTCTTGCACGAATATTACCATTGATTCTATGTAATTCTTCTTTTTCTTTACGGCCGTTAAATCTGTTATTCCTCATTCAAAAACTGTTAGAATCTTCCTTTATCTTTTTATTTTAACTATTTAAATTTCAAATATATAAATAACGAATACTTAGGACTCAAGTTCCCATGCATTCATCATCTTTTCCATTTCTTCATTCAATCGGGCAGCAAAGTTAATAAATTTCATGGAACCTGTATCACCTTCACCCTGTTTTCTTACAGAAACTTCTTCTGTTTCTGCTTCTTTCTCACCCACAATGAGTAAATATGGAATTCTTTTCAATTCATTATCACGAATTTTTCGTCCTATTTTTTCGTTGCGGTCGTCCACTTGCGAACTGATACCCTTCTGCCTTAAATAGCCGGAGACGCGGTATGCATAATCGTTGAACTTTTCACTGATAGGCAATACCACAACCTGATCAGGTGCAAGCCACAGCGGGAATTTACCTGCTGTATGCTCGATAAGGACGGCTATAAAGCGTTCCATCGAACCAAACGGAGCACGGTGTATCATTACCGGGCGATGTTTCTGGTTGTCAGATCCTGTATATTCCAGTTCGAAGCGTTCGGGAAGGTTATAGTCCACTTGTATCGTACCTAATTGCCAGCGACGGCCAAGCGCATCCTTTACCATGAAATCCAGTTTAGGGCCATAGAAAGCAGCTTCACCAAGTTCTACTTTTGCCGGGAGTCCTTTCTCTTCACATGCCTCTATGATTGCACGTTCTGCCTTTTCCCAATTTTCGTCGCTGCCTATATATTTTTGCTTGTTTTCAGGATCACGCAATGATATCTGGGCTTCAAAGTTTTCAAAATCCAAGGCCTTGAATATGATAAAGACAATATCCATTACTTTCAGGAATTCGGTCTTTAATTGCTCAGGAGTACAAAAGATGTGTGCGTCATCCTGGGTAAAACCACGAACACGGGTTAAGCCATGAAGCTCACCGCTTTGCTCATAACGATAGACAGTCCCGAATTCCGCCAGGCGTAAAGGAAGGTCTTTGTATGAACGGGGAACTACTTTATATATCTCACAGTGGTGAGGGCAGTTCATAGGTTTTAACAGGAATTCCTCTCCTTCTTCCGGTGTATGTATAGGTTGGAAAGAATCTTTCCCGTATTTTTCATAATGTCCGGACGTCACATATAATATCTTGCTTCCGATATGAGGAGTCATTACCTGCTCATAATCGAACTTCTTCTGTATTTTTTTCAGGAAGTCTTCCAGTTTCAGACGTAACTGTGTTCCTCGAGGCAACCACAATGGCAAGCCTTTTCCTACATTCTCTGAGAAAGCAAACAATTCAAGCTCTTTACCAATCTTACGGTGATCCCGTTTTTTTGCTTCTTCCAGCATTAGCAGATAGTCATCCAGCATCTTCTTCTTAGGAAAGGTAATCCCATAGAGACGGGTAAGCTGCTTACGAGTTTCATCACCCCGCCAGTACGCACCTGCTGCACTAAGTATTTTCACCGCTTTTATATACGATGTATTAGGTAAGTGCGGCCCACGGCAAAGGTCGGTAAATACACCCTGAGTATATGTTGTGATAGTCCCGTCTTCAAGGTCATTTATAAGTTCTACCTTGTAGTTCTCGTGACGGCCATTGAATAGTTGAAGTGCATCAGTTTTTGTAATGCTTTGGCGTTTGATCTCTTCTTTATTGGCTATTAACTCCATCATTTTGGCTTCGATTTTCGGAAAATCAGAATCCTTAACCGGTGTATCACCAAAGTCTATATCATAGTAGAAACCATTTTCGATAGCAGGCCCTATCCCAAACTTAGCATGTGGATAGAGTATCTGTACAGCCTCGGCCATAAGGTGGGCTGATGAATGCCAGTACGCATGTTTAGCATCATCGTCTTCCCATTTCAGAAGTTCGATCGTGACATCCTGCTCGATTGGCCTTGTTAAATCCCAAATTTCACCGTTAACTTTGGCGGCCAGAACTTCCTGCGCCAAACGTGAACTGATACTTTCAGCAATCTGCAATGATGTTGTTCCTTTCGCATACTCACGAACAGAACCATCCGGAAATGTAATTTTTATCATCTTTATATCAATATTTTAATTATAATAGCTTCTACAAATAAGCTATTTTTTCAATTTGCAAAAATAAGTATTTTTTGTGATAGAATGTATTGTCAAGCCAGAGAAAAGATAAATATGAAGAACCGGAACTTCTATCCGGTCTGGGTAGTCGCAGTTGTAAGTGGAATTACCTGAAACCACTCGCAAACCAGTTCGGTATCACCTGTCAGTTCTTTTCCGATAGCGGACATTCGGTCGGAATAATATGGGTGATGGATCGCTGTCCAATTGGATAAACTACCATCACCTTCTTCTATAGCGAAAGATTCTGTAATATTTTTAAACTTAATAACTTCTATTCGAGTGACTTGAACTACAACAATTCTTTTGTCAGAAGAGTCTAAAACAGCTATATAATCGCCTACCTTACTTAACTCTTTTATACCCAACTTATAATACTCAAGAAGGGAAGATGTTGCCGTTTTTTCGCCGGCTAGAACTTTCTGTGCCAGTTCATCTATTTCATTTCTTGTACTTCCAAACTTTATCTGTTGCTTTATTATCACTCCGTCATCCTCTTTATAATACTGTATGCCTCTACAATACCCATTTCGCCGGCTTTCCGCATATCATCCAAAGCCCTGTCCTTATCTTTTACCTGAAAACGGCTCAACCCTCTGTTATAATACGCTTCGGCAAATGCAGGATCGCGGCGTAAGGCTTCATTATAATCCAGGATAGCAGCACGATAATCATTTTGTCTGTAACGAACCTCTGCCCTGTTGTAGTAAGCGTATATGAATTCAGGATTTAACTCAATCACCTTATTATAATTCTTAATAATGAGTTCATGTTCAATATTCCCTTTTTCTAAAATTGTAGTTGATGTAGGCAAAGCTGATTCTGTCTTTGTCTTACCCAAAGTTGCCAAATCCGATTGATTGGTACCAGACTGATATTCCGGTACATTCTCCTTCAATTCCAACTGCTTGGTATATACCACTGCCAGATTGAAATAGGCCAATGTAAATTTGGAATCGAACCTGATAGCCGTATTCAAATCTTCAATAGCACTTGTAAAGTCCTGAATGAGCATATAATCCATTGCACGCCCAAAATATAGATAAGCATTCGTCGAGTCATTTGCAATCTGCATAGACAGGTCACCAATAGATCTGAAATGCTCTTGTATCTGCAATTCATTTAATGATGTTTCGCTATTAGTCAATCTCAATTTTTTAGGCAATACGGCTTCCTTATTCAATCCATCTATAAGCGGACTATAGTAGACAAACCGGCGAAGATCATTATGCTTTTCATAATACGTGACAACGAATTTCGGTTCAAGACTTAGCTTAACCTGCTGGTTCTGGATGCGCCCCCGCGTATCGTTATTATATTTGCTTTTTTCTTCTTCGGTCTTATCAGCTACCACGAGCATATTAAACTTGTCTATGTCTTTATCTGATTTTTCGCGCGTTTTAGATGCATCCTCTTCGGTAATATTTCCTGCTGTCATCTCCCTGTTTTTTCGTGCTTCCTCATTGCGCGCATAGTTGAAGTCACGCTCTGCACCTTTCAGATCGTTCTGGCGGCGTTTTATTTCAGCACGGGCATAAAATCCGTGGTAGAACTCAGGAAACTCTGCTAAAACTGCATTCAGGTCTTCTAATGATCCCTTATAGTCTCCAATATTATTTTTGATTAAAGCCCTGTTAAAATAAGCAATAAGATTGTCCGGCTCAAACCTGATAACAATATCGAAGTCCTCGATAGCCCGGTTATCATCCCCTACCTGAGAACGAAGAAGCCCCCGGTTAAATCTGGCAATCAGATTATTCGGATCAAGATCGATCACTTTGTCATAATCACTCATCGCCCCTCTCAGATCGTTTTTAGAATACCTGACCAGTCCGCGGTTAATGTAGTTTCCGGTGAACAATGGTTCCAGCCTGACAGCTTCATCAAAATCGGCCAGGGCGTTGTCAAAGTCCTGCTTGTAATAGTAGAGCAAGCCTCTCATCGAATAAGGTTGGGAAAGGTACTTGTCTTGCTTTATTGCTTCCGTATAATTCTCAAAAGCTTTTAGTGTATCACCCTTTTCCTGATATAGTGCCCCTCTGACCATATATCCCTGTGTATAGGTAGGATATGTCTTTAATAAGGTTTCCAGATACTTTTCTGCCTGATCATATTCCTTCTTCTGAATATTGACAACCCCCAGATTTATCAGAGTGAATTTATCATTAGGGTAATTCTCCAGCGAAACTACATAGTCAGCCAGGGCTCCATCATAATCTCCCTGACTTTGAAGGGCATCGGCTCTCAGTTGGTATGCCCTTGTCATATATGGATTTCGATCCACTGCTAATGTACAATCATCAGATGCTCCTTTGAAGTCATCTAAGAAATACTTTGCTACCGCCCTGTAATAATACGGCTCGGCAAGATATGGCTTGGCTTTTATTACCTGATTGAAGTATTGTATCGCCAATACATAGTCTTCGTAGTAAAGAGCGTTTCGTCCGATTAAGATAACTCTGTCTGTATTAATTTGTCCGATTGCCGGCAGGCTGCTAAGCAATACAAATAGTAAGAGTATTTTCTTTTTCACAAGAGATTGTATTTAGTCGTTGATAGGCAAATATATGAATAATCTGTAAAGAGTGAAAAAAGAGGCCTTAACAACCTCTTTTTTTAATATATTTTTTAGTTTTCGTAGTAATCGTCGTGATAATAAGAGTTCTTCTTGAGATAGTAAGTCCTGTCTCCATAATATCTGGAAGTACCATAATAACCTTCTCGTCCTTTCACATCGTTAAATACGAGGGCAATATTCTCAACGCCATCATACTTTAATTGTCCGACTACGCTTTTAAAGAACGACTTATTTGTCTTAGCCCTTCTGACAACAAATAGGGTAGTGTCGGCTACCTCTGATAGGATGTATGCATCAGAAACTAAGCCGACAGGGCTACAGTCTATGATTACATAATCATATATTTCCTTCAGATATTCCAGCATCTGACGGGTTTTTGCTGTCTTTATCAATTCACTTGGATTTGGAGGTAATGCTCCGGCAGGTATAATATCAAAACCATAGTCGGGGTGTGTGACTACAATGTCTTCAAGTGATACTTGTCCTATCAGGTAATTGGAAACACCTACTTGCCCTTCGATCTGTAAGGTTTTTGCAACGGAAGGCCTTCGCAAGTCAAGGTCGATAATAACTACTTTTTTGCCCATCAATTGATAAACGGAGGCCACATTGGTGGCGATAAATGTTTTACCGTCGGCAGGTTCAGTTGATGTAACCAATACGGTGATCTTATTTTCCCGTTGGGCCATGTATTCTATCCGCACTCTCATATTCCTAAAGGATTCGGCAAAGCTGGACTTTGGATAGTTTTTGACGAGGACTGCCCCGGTTTTATTTTTTTTGGATATATTCTCTATTGTACCGATAACCGGGAATCCGGATATTTTTTCACATTCTTCTTTAGTCATTATTGTAAAGTTCAGAACCTCTTCTTTCAGAACAACGAACCCGAGAGGAAGAATGAATCCCAAGACAATAAAGAACATATAATTTTTATTTTTTTCTCCGGCATTAAATCCCCGGGAAGTGACTCTCGGCGCTCCCCAAATATCAATATCCGGTTTATTTGATGCTCGCTGTATTTCGGCTTCGCGTTTTCTTTGTGTCAGGAATTGATGGTACATCTCATAGTTCCGGTATTCTCTTTGATATTTGACCAGATCTCTTTCCTGAGAAGGTAGGTTCTCTGTCCTTTTTTGTATCAATTCGTATTTTCTCACCAGTGCATCCTTTTGATCCTGAAGCTGGACTTGCATGATTTGCACCTCTTTTATAATGCGTATCCTACTTTCATCCAGTAAATCAACTGTTTTATAATAAAGAGGATTCTTTTCGCCCAGATTTTTGTATCTCCTTAAGATGGTGTTATATTCCAGGATATATTGGTTCAATCGTGGATTAATTATCCCTAGGGCAACAGGCTCTATGATTTCGGGTGCTTTGTCATTAACAATGGCTTCCCTAACTTTTTCACTCAAAAGCCTTATCGAACGGTCTTTTATCGCCAGATAATCAATTTCACGTTCAGCACTATCCATTTCTATCCGTAGTCCTTGGGATGTTACCTCATATACACCGGTTTCTTTCTGAAGCGTCTCAAGTTTTATACGTGACATATCTAACGAGTCATTGAATAATTTCAATTGCTCATCCAGGAAGTTTATAGTTATGTCGGCCTGCTTGTTTTTTAATATAAGATTGTATTCCTGAAATGCTTCCAGTAATATATCCATATAGTCTTTATCCCTGTCCGGGTCTGGACCCGACATATTCACTGCAAGTATAAGTGCATTAGGGTCTAATAACCTGGATGAAACACGCCCGCTGAATATACCAATTAACTGGTTGTCATTTAAGAAGCGGAAGCTAAATGATTTTATATCTTTCCTGAATGATTTTTCGGCTGAAAGAAAAGGATGGCTCTTTTTCAATCTGATTCTGAATAACTCATGAGGTATAGGGGTATCGAAAGAAGCCAGCAATGAGATAACAGGCTGGTCAGGAGCTTTCTGGTAACTGATTTCACATACCGAATCATTTACATATGTTATATTGTATATATAATTGTATGCTTCGGGTTTGATGTCACGTTCGAGGCTATCGATAATAATTTCAATGGGAGAATCGGTATAGAAGCTAATGGTTTTAAATCTTGTCTGAAGGAAATATTCGACATGCATTTTGACCGGAAGTTTTTTTACCGTACGTTCCGTCAATTCGTAAGAGTTCAGTATAAGTTGTTGTGTCTCGGTACTTCTCAATAGCGAACCTGTAGGTACTGCCCCGGAAACAACACTTAAAGCTCCGGTAGACTCGAACAGGAGTTTTGCCTCTGTTGAAGAATAAGGTATCCATTTTTTGTTTTCCAGGTAGGCATATCCTACAAACAGGGCAATAGAGATAACGAAGAGATACCAGTACTTTAATATCCGATAAAACCATAATACATAATCGAAAGAAATATTAGTCTTCGACTTTACTTCTTCGAAATAAGGATCTGGATCTGCTCCTCTTCTATTGTTATTTATATCCATATATTACCAGCTATTTAAGTCTCATCAGAAATTATAAGTAATGGAATACAAGAAAAACATCAATGGCGCTGAAAGCATTGATGTGAACGAACTCAAAGAACTTACGTTAAAGAATGCATTTTTGTTAGTAGGAAAGTAGATGTAATCATTTGGCTGAATGTAATAAAATTCAGATTGAATGACAGCCTGAGTCCTAAGATCAAATTCCATTTCTCTGGTTGTTCCATCTTCAGCTTTTCTCAATATTTTGACTCTTGACAAGTCCATCATGCCAGTTGTTTGATTGGCAATAGCCAATGCCTGATATATAGTCAGGTTCTCTTTATAAACCGGATAAGTGCCTCTTTTGTTTTCTGCATAAATATAAAAATTATTATTCGCCATCGAAACTTTTACCTGTACATCTTTTACTGATTCCTGCATTGACTTTTGAAGGATGACTTCTGCTTCCTGCACAGTACAACCCGCAATCTTTGCCGTACCGAAGAATGGAAGAATCACAGTGCTGTCTTCATAAATGCGGTAGTTTTTTTGAGCATTCTGGTCAACACTTAAAACAGTATTGAACCGATTAACCCATTCCAAATCACTTGAAGAAACAGAGCATGCGATCATATCGCCTACTTTCAACTTGTAGGGGGTAAATTCATGCATTGGGTAATATTTGTCTATTGGTTGCAGATAATTTATATCTTCACTGGATATGCAGGAAGAAAATAAAGCAACGGAGAGAAGGCCCAATAAAAGATATTGTAATATTAATTTCATGTATCAAAAGACTCTAAGTATAACTACAATAAGACTGGAAACGGACAACAACAACCCAAATACACCGGAAAAAGAAGTGGTAGAATCCAAAAACTTCTTAGAAGTCTGAGGTATATAAATCACATCATTGGGTTGTATATAATAAAATTCAGTATCTATTATCTCTTTACTCCTAAGGTCAAAGGTTTTCGTTTCCGAACCTGTTGCAGTCTGTCGTATAACTGTCACTTTCGAGCGATCTCCATACGGGCCTATGTTTCCTGCTATAGAGAGAGCCTCAAGTATGGTCATAGATGTGCTGGGCATGGTTATCCGGTTTGCTCCTGCTTCACCTAGAATACTAAAATACCTATTGGAAAGAGTGACATCGGCAGTTGTCCCGGCATCAATAGCATCCAGCTTTTCGCTCAATAAGTTACGTACCTGCAATATCGTAAGTCCTTGTACATACATTTTTCCTATATAGGGGAATGTCATTGTTCCATCAGCGTACACCATGATAGGTTTACTCCATACATTTTCGAGTCCACGACTTTGAGAACCTACATTCACGCCGGTAGATTCGTTAAGCCCCTGATAGGTAAAATTGGGGCGGTAACCTGCAAACATTCGGGCGGTTTCGTCATTATCGCCTGCTGTATAAACTGTCACACTTAGTTGATCCCCCGGAATAATTTTATATTCTTCTGCAGTTGCGGTCAGTTGCGGGTAGTTTAACTTGATGTCTTGTAATAAGTCTGTTTGCTTATTGGTTACACATGAGTTGCAGTAACAAATAATGCTTAAAAATAGTCCGATAATTTTTATTTTATTCCACATAAAATGTTTTCGTTTCTCAGTGTTTACCATTCAGAGCCTTCACTCTATACCGACAGTTAACTTTGCCTTTGATCAGGTTATTCAGCTTGCTTTTGATCAATTGTTTACGGATTCCCGATATTTTGTCAACAAAAAGCTTTCCTTCAATATGGTCATATTCGTGTTGGATGCATCGGGCATAGAAATCGCCGTATACTTCGTCATGGGCTGTAAAGTTTTCATCCACATATTGAATTCTTATTTTTTCTTCCCTTTCCACTATTTCGTTTATGCCAGGAATGCTCAGGCAACCTTCTTCCATCTTTACAAGGTCACCGCTATATTCGATTATTCTGGGATTTATAAATACTTTTTTAAATTCGCCGTATTTGGGATCATCTTCAGCCAATGGTTTCAGATCTATTACAAAAAGACGGATCTCAAGGCCAATCTGAGGGGCAGCCAAACCCACACCATCTGCATTGTACATTGTCTCAAACATATTGTCGATCAATTCCTTCAGGTTTGGATAATCCGCTGTAATCTCTTTTGCCTCCTTTCTCAGTACCGGCTGTCCATATAAATATATAGGTAATATCATATTTGGTTATCTGTTTTGTAAACGCAGGCTTTCCATATAGCTTTGCAAGATAATAACAGCACTGACTTCATCTACCAGAGCCTTATTCTGCCGGTCTTTTTTCTTTAGTCCTGCTTCTATTATTGTCTGTTGTGCCAACGACGATGTAAAACGTTCATCGTATAGTTCTACAGGTATATCAGGATAAAGAGATTGCAACTTTTTTACAAATGGACGAATATGCTTCATATTCTCCGAATATTCGTTGTTCATTTGTTTAGGTAAGCCTACAATAATTTTTTCTACATTCTCTTTCTCAAAATAGGATTTTAAATAATACAACAAGGTATGAGTAGGTACAGTCGTAAGCCCGTTTGCAATAATCTTCAGATTATCGGAAACCGCTATACCTGTACGTTTCGTGCCATAATCTATTGCTAAGTAACGCCCCATATCTAAGAGGACAAAGTTAGACAAAAATATTAATCTACCCCTAAGATAATAGAAGTAAATAATATAACGTTAACATGTTGAACTTTCTTTTGTTTAATTGTTGAAAAGTTTCGAAAAGAAAGGTGATCAAATTTCACTGAAATTTATTTATATTTTGCATTGGTTCTAATAATTCTTTTTGTGTACTTTTTCTTTTTCAGTAGTGTTCTGCAAGTATATAAAGTCATTTCTTATTTATGGGGAGAGGATTTTTTTGAGGTAAGGAATAATATTAATACATGCAAAAAATATTATCATTATATTTGTGTATTTCATCTTAACAAGATTATACTATGGAAAATGACTTTAATAAAATAATGTCTTTAAAATCGGCAGAGGAATTAATTAAAATTACTCAAATAGATAGAAATGATTATCAAGAAATAGCCATAGAGGCAGCAGAAAAAGAACTTGCAAGCAGGAATATCCCATCGGAAGAAATAGATAATATAACTCAAGATATTATAAAAGCAGAGATAAAAAATACAGTCAGTTCAGGGGTTAGGTTAATCAATTTTATAATAGATACCTTAGTCTGGTTAGTTATAGCCTTTTTATTAACATTTCCTCTTAATGCTCATAAAGCCAGCCATATGATTGTCAGCTATTTTATTATAATTATATCTTATATTTTATATTATAGTATATCTGAGATTAAGTATCAAAGAACACTTGGTAAGTTTATTACTAAAACTAAAGTTGTGACATACAATGAAGAGATTCCGAAAAATACAGATATAATTATAAGAACAGTTTGTCGTTTTATTCCTTTTGACCAAATTTCCTTTCTTTTTACTAGAAATGGGTTTCATGATATGTTTTCTAAAACAAAAGTTATCAAAACAAATTAATGTCAATAGCTTTCTTTTTCATTATTCATGATGTTGAATTTAATTGATTCACATAGAATGACTTCACTTTTATTATCGTTATATATTTGGTAGTTTTACTCTCTTTTAGGAGAGGGCCTTTTATCTCTAAACGTTCATATATTTTCTGTAATTCTTCATTTGGTTTACCTTCAGGAGTTTCTTTATGCATAGTTTCTCCAAAACAGACTTTATAATCTTTTCATCTTTTGTCTTATTGAATGCTTTTATTAATTATTCTCTTATTTTTCCCTGGGCATATTTCAATTCCTTAAGCTTTTCTTCTCCTAAAACCTTATAAGTTTCTTTTATTAAAGGTTTTGCCTTCTTCAATATAATGAGTAATTATTCTGATAGGATTGTGAGAAAAATGCTGGAGTATTCGGATATTGATGCTAGAATAGAACTAATACAATAGCCATCATGAAAATACGTTTCTTCCTTCTTAGCGTAGAGAATGTAAAAAAATCACAAAGAATTTAAGAGTTCTTTGTGAAATATTGATTGTCAAAGCGTTTTTAAACTCGAAAAACAAGTGTTAATCTCAATCGATCAAATGCTCAAAATTTCGCCGTTTAAGTTCGAAGTCACGTCCCAGATATTTTTCCCGCACAATTTCATTTGAGGCCAGTTCCTGCGCAGTTCCCTGGAATAAGACCTTTCCTTCAAACAAGAGGTAGGCCCTGTCTGTGATACTAAGTGTTTCGTCCACATTATGGTCGGTAATAAGTATCCCGATATTTTTATACTTAAGTTTTGCAACTATCTCTTGTATGTCTTGCACAGCAATCGGATCTACCCCGGCAAAAGGTTCGTCGAGCATGATGAACTTAGGGTCGATGGCAAGGCATCGCGCAATCTCGGCACGCCGTCTTTCTCCCCCCGACAATCTATCTCCAAGATTCCTTCTTACTTTATGAAGCCCGAACTCATCAATAAGACTTTCTAGTTTCTCCTTTTGATAAGCTTTGGACTGTTTAGTCATTTCCAGCACCGACCGTATATTGTCTTCTACAGTCATTTTACGAAATATGGAAGCTTCCTGAGCCAGATAACCGATACCGTTTTGGGCACGCTTATACACAGGGTATTTGGTGATCTCGTGCTCGTTGAGGAAGATTTTGCCTTCATTCGGTATCACCAGACCTACGGTCATATAGAAAGTGGTGGTTTTCCCTGCACCATTAGGGCCAAGAAGTCCTACAATCTCTCCTTGCTTCACATCTATGGAGACATGATTGACCACAGTCCTCGATTTGTATTTCTTGACTAAGTTTTCGGTGCGGAGCACCATTCTTTTATTTTTCTCTTCTATTATTTGCTCCATATTTTAAATCGCGGGTATAACCAACTCTTAATCCAATACCGTAACCCATCCGTGGGTATCAGGTTCATCTCCCAGTTGAATACCTCTCAGTTTATTGTATAATTTTGTGCTGACCGGGCCTGCATTCCCGTCTTTGGAGATTACATACGATTTGTTTTCGTCTATGTCGTCCACCCTCAGAATAGGGCTTATTACGGCAGCAGTACCTACCTGCCCGGCCTCTTCGAATGTAACAAGTTCTTCTTCAGGTATTTGCCTGCGCTCAACCGTCATTCCCATATCTTTAGCCAGTTGCATCAGGCTTTTGTTTGTGATAGAGGGTAAGATAGATGTTGACTCAGGAGTGATATATGTATTGTCTTTAATTCCGTAAAAATTAGCCGGGCCACATTCATCCAGATACTTTTTCTCTTTTGCATCCAGATATAGTACAGCAGAATATCCCATTGCATGGGCTTTGTCTCCGGCAACAAGACTGGCAGCATAATTTCCTCCCACCTTAATTGTTCCCGTACCTAACGGCGCAGCTCTATCAAAACCACGTAATATAACTACAGGAGTAGGTTTAAATCCTTCTTTAAAATAAGGGCCTACCGGTGTAACAAATACCAAAAACAGGTATTCTGTAGCAGGTTTTACCCCCACCTGGGCACTTGTTCCGATCAATAAAGGGCGGATATATAGAGATGCCCCGCTTCCGTAAGGAGGAACAAAGCGTTCATTTAATTTCACAGCCTTGATTACAGCTTCTTCAAATACCTCAACAGGCAATTCTGCCATCATTACGCCATGACTGGACGATTGCATCCTTAATGCATTTTCGCGCATTCTGAAAATACGGATTTTCCCGTCTTTTCCTCTAAAAGCTTTAAGCCCTTCAAAGGCTTCCTGACCATAATGCAGACTTGTCGCTGCCATATGAATGTCAATTTGCTCAGATGTTGTTTCTGTTGGGGTACTCCATTTACCATCTTTGTAGTGGCTTCTTACATTGTAATCTGTCTTGATGTATCCGAAAGACAAATTAGACCAATCTATTGCATTCATACTCGTAAAAATTTAATCAGTCAGTTTTAATATATATTGATAGTTTAATTGGCAAAATTACAATTTTAGTTGATACGGAAATTATATTTTGCTACAATAATATGGTAATCGGCTGAAATATTTTCGGGCCGTCCACTATTCATTCCAGATTTTGTCAATATATAGAACGCCCTGCAAATGATCATATTCGTGCTGGAAAACGATCCCTGTGAAATCTCCTTGCCGGGAAACACCCGAAAGCCGTTCTTTGATTAGTTCCCCTTTTTCGTTATAATATTCTACGTCTATCCATGCATAACGTCGGGAGTCAGCCGATTCGCCGGGAATTGACAAACAGCCGTCATCCTCGAAACAGATCTCTTCCGGAGAATGAGCTACTATGCGTGGGTTAATAGCTACCTCGACAGGAAATTCCGGCTTGTCGAGCCGCATAAACAGGAATAAGTTCCTTAATACACCAACCTGAACGGCAGAGATTCCTACACCCGATTCTACGGCCATAGTTAATTTCAGGCGTTCGATAAAGAATTGCCAGTCTTTGTCGTTTGCTATATTCTCTACATTTTCTATGTCGGTACTTTTTTTGCGAAGTAGTAATGAATCCTCTTCATTTGCGGTGATCAATACTCTGAAAGGTTCGTCAATCTTTCCGTTATAAGTCAGTTCCTTTTCTTCTTTTGTCATGTTAGTATAAGTGTTACAGGCCGAAAAACAGCCGATGGCTATTAAAGCCCATATGATTTTTTTCACTATATTAATTGCGTTTTATTAAGACTGTAAAGGTACGAAATGTAGATTGTATATGAAAGGGCCTGAAACAGTGCTATATACTTAATAAAACAAAAAATATGTGGATAATGTGACAATTCAGGAGAATAAGCGACATATATCATATAAAACATGAAAAACAGATGAAACAAACTTCCGAAGGAGGGGATAAGCAATTCTTAGAGATGATACGCCAAAACGAAGGTGTCATTTACAAAGTGGCCTCTTTCTACGCTGATAAGGAACAACCACTGGGCGATCTTTATCAGGAAGTGGTACTCAATCTGTGGAAAGCGTTCCCATCGTTCAGGGGAGAGAGTAAATACTCTACATGGATATACAGGATAGCCTTGAACACGTGTGTGTCGTTTTATCGCCGGAGAAAGAATATAAGTTATGTGGATATATCGATGGATATACCAGACACAGTAGAGAATAATGAACAGATACAGGAACTTTACAGGCTTATAGGCCGTCTTGGCAAAATAGAGCGTGCCTTAGTACTGCTCTATCTGGATGATAAGTCTTATAAGGAGATAGCCGAAATAACGGATCTGTCTGTCACTAATGTGGCAACCAAACTGAGCAGGATAAAGGACAAATTAAAGAAAATGTCAAACGAATCAAATTAACCATTATGGAACTTGATAATATAAAGAAAACGTGGCAGGAAAATGAAATCAAACCTTCTATTGATGAAGAAAAGATCAGGAGGATGCTGAATAATCGTAGTAAGAATGCATTCAACAGGTTATTCATGGTAGAGATGGTATATTTTATCCTCCTTATTCCCTGCATCTTTGCTGGTGTCTGGTTTTATAATTTGCATCCCATACCGGGGATTTTATACTTTGCAGGGTTGGTAGTAAGCTTTGTATGGCAATGGTATAAAATAAGTTATCTAAAAAAGATTGACCTTATAGAAATGGGAATATTAGATGTCTCGAAACGGATAACGACATACAAGAAATACCTCTCTTATGAGATATTTATTGGTGCGGCCTGGGGATTAGCTGTTTTCATCTGCTTTACTTTTTTTGCAATGCCGGTACAGATTCCGGAACTGAGTAGTCCCGATTTATCCTTTATATTATGGATCGGACTGGCAGCAATGATAATCCTTTTTGCCATACTTATGATTTTGATATATAAGTTCTTTTATATGAATAATATCAAAAAAATACAGGATGCGATAAAAGAAATAGAGGAGTTTGAAATAGAGGACGGGATATGAACCTTTTTATAATTTAAAGACTTAATATATGAAAGCTATTACAACATCAATTATTGTTATCGTTATATCCATATTGACTTTTGTTACGGCTTCTGCACAGAAGCAGAATGAATATACAGGAGCACTCTTATGGAAGGTATCCGGAAACGGGCTTACTAAACCTTCTTATATCCTGGGTACGCATCACCTGACACATATAAGCTTTATTGACAGTATTAAAGGTCTGAAAAATATAATAGAGTCGGCAGAGCAAACCGTAGGAGAATTGCTAATGTCGGATCAATCTGCTATGCAAGGGAAATTTCAACAAGCAGCCGCTATGCCGGCAGGGGAGAGCTATAGCAAGTTGCTGTCTCCTGAAGATTATATAAAATTGGATGTAGGATTAAAAGATATGCTGGGTGCTGGTATCGATCAGCTTGGGATGTTCAAACCGGGTATGATATCGATGATCTATACTATTGCTTTCTATACAAAACTATATCCCGAATTTAATCCGATGAGCCATGAGGCAATCGATAGCTATGTACAACGGATAGCTAAAGAAAAGGGGAAACCAGTATTAGGACTGGAGACCGTCGAAGACCAAATACGTGTGGTTTTCGATGCCGAACCACTTAAAGATCAAGCCCGGTCTTTAGTGTGTATGATAGATAATAAAGAGATATCCAAAGATCAACTCAATGCATTGAATACTTATTATAAGAAGGGACAATTGGATAAGATGTACAATCTTTCTTTCAATAATCCTGATGATCCGTGTAAGATGTCGCAGAAACAACAAAATGCCTTGAATAAAGACAGAAATGACAAATGGATTGAGAAACTACCTCAGATAATGAAAGAGAAATCGAGCCTCATAGCAGTAGGTGCACTTCATTTGCCGGCAGAAGATGGTTTACTATATCAATTGGCCAAGCTGGGTTACACGGTAGAACCTGTAAAATAATACGGTTAAATCAAATTTCTGCCTATCCAGAAGGCGATGATGGAAACCAGTATAAACAGGATGATATTTTTGCTATAAAAGATTGCTTTTAGTTTAGGGTGTCTTTCCTTGCCTCCAAAATATTCTGCATATATCCCTATAAGGATATAAGGGATAGCTATAACTAAAAGAGAATTACTCAGGAAAGCATTCTTTAAGTCGAAATGAAGCAGATGGTGTATAGCCCTTTGAGAACCACAACCGGGACATTGAAGTCCTGTGATAGCATAGAAAGGACATTTAGGAAAAAAAGAAGCTTCTTCGGGGCTAAACAGGTAGTAGAAGACACCGCCAATCAGGAGCATCAACACAATTCCCATGGCCCTGAGGACATATAACTTTCTTTTGTCAGTCAAAACTTAAAGGATTATGACTATTAGGCTCCCAGCACGGTAACAATGAATCCGAAGAGCATGAATAATGTATAACATACTGGTAGAAATAGTATTCCCAAGAGCGACCAGTTGCGGGCATAGTTCGATGCCCTTACAGAACCTTCATAATCTTTTGCCGAATAGCCGAATAGCGCGTTTCTACTTTCAGTGCATAGTAAATTCCTACCATACTGACAGGGGAACAGCATACAACAGATAAGACAATAGATTCGATCAGCCAGTTTTTGGGCATGGGAAGTATCCCATTCCATTTATCCTGATTCTGCTCGTTTGGCGGGGTTTTATCTTCTATAGGAGGATTCTGTCTTTCGTAGATGGGAGGAGGCTGAAATTTGGGTTCGAATAAATACTTCAAATCATCAACCGTTTCAGCTTTTTTCCAATCAGGCATTCCCGGGCGCCAAACCATTGTGTCCGGGCGTATATTCTTTGTTCTTAACTGTTGCAGATCAAATGGGCCACACTGTTGCCCGGTTATATCGTCTATGTAATAGAATTTCACTTAAAGGTTGTATGTTAAGGATTTATATAGGTTTTAATTGAAGATGTCGTCAATCTTTACAGTATTACTTTCTGGAAGTTCCTCTGTCGACTTGTCGCAGACACTATACCCCTTTACTGTTTCAAACTGTTCAGTCTGGCTATATCCCAACTCTTTGTCGGCATATACCTTCTTCATGAATAGTCCGAATATTGGTAGTGCCGTACTGGCTCCCTGTCCATCAGCAGTGCGGTCGAACCGAACTGAACGGTCTTCACCGCCGACCCAGCATCCTGCAGAAAGGCTCGGAGTGAATGCCATAAACCAACCGTCAGAGTTCTTTTGAGTAGTTCCGGTCTTGCCTCCCATCGGGGCGGTTATTCCATAATTACGTCTTACACGTCCGCCCGTTCCACCGTCCATCACACCACGAAGCATATCCAGCATTTTCACGTAAGCTCCTAAGCTAAAGACTTCAGCATGAGTTGGTAGGAATTCGTCATTTGCGATGATGTTCCCGTATGAGTCTTCGATTCGGGTTACATAGCGTGGGCGTGCTCTTAAACCTTTGTTGGCAAAGGCCGTGTAGGCTGCTGCCATTTCAGAGACAGAAACATCATGGGTACCTAAAGCCATGGAAACTACAGCATCTATTCTTCCTGTTATACCAAAAGAATGAAGCAGCTGTGCGAATGTATATGGAGATGTCTTGCTCATCAGATAAGCGGTCACCCAGTTGTCGGACATTTGCAGTCCCCATTTTATAGAGACCATTTCGCCTACGCGGCGTGGAGTTGCATTTTTTGGACGATATTCCCTTCCGTTCTCATCATGCAGAATCTGTTCTACATGCAGCATTTCATCGCAAGGGGTAAAACCTTCTTCCATTGCCAGCGTATAAAGGTATGGCTTTATGGTAGAGCCTACTTGTCGGCGTCCCTGATTCACCATATCGTATTTGAAGTATTTGAAATCAATGCCTCCTACATATGCTTTCACATATCCTGTATGAGTATCCATTGCCATAAATCCGGAACGCAATATACCTTTATGGTAACGGATCGAGTCCCAAGGGGTCATGATGGTATCTATCTCCCCTCTCCACGAGAAGACTTTCATCTCTGCGGGTTCCTGAAATACCTTATATATATCTATCTCTGATTTTCCGGCTTTTTTCATTTTCCTATAGCGATCAGTGACTTTCATTGCACTATATAAGAAGGTATCAATATTGTTCCTTTCTGCATATGCAAAGGGGGCATAAGAGCGGCCTTTATTCTGTTTGTCAAATTTAGGTTGTATTTCTTTGCTTAAGTGCTCTGTCATCGCTTCTTCTGCATATTGCTGCATACGCGAATCTATAGTTGTGTAGATTTTAAGCCCGTCTGTAACCAGATTGTAATTAGAACCATCCGGTTTCTTGTTCTTGTTGCACCATCCATATAACGGGTCATTAAGCCAACTTATAGAGTCACGTGTATATTGATCTTTTTGCCATGCAAAATAATCTTTAGCTTCTGGTTTTTTTGCACTCATGGTCAAGCGTAGATACTCTCTGGTGTATGGAGCAAGCCCTGCATTATGGCTGGCTTGTCTGAAATTAAGAGTCATAGGTAATAATCTCAAAGAATCAAATTGTTGTTTTGTAATATAACCATATTTAAACATCTGGCTCAAAACAACATTTCTTCTATGTTTAGTTGTATCAACCCTATGTTTTAGCCTAGGATTATATAATGAAGAATTATTGCACATCCCAACCAGCATAGCAGCTTCTTCTACTTTCAGATCTCTTGGTTTTTTGTTGAAGTAAACCTGGGCAGCAGACTGAATACCAACTGCATTATTACCAAAATCATATTTATTCAAATAAAGACTTATTATCTCTTCTTTCGTATAGAATCTTTCTAATTTGACAGCTATCACCCATTCAACTGGTTTTTGGAGAACACGCTCCAGTAAAGACTCAGCAGGCGGAGAGTAAAGTTGCTTAATCAATTGCTGAGAGAGGGTACTTCCACCACTTGTTTTTTGTCCAGATAGAGTTTTAACAATAGCTCTAATCATTCCTTTTATATCAATACCCGAATGGTCGTAATAACGAATATCCTCTGTAGCAACCAGGCCATTAACAAGATAAGGAGGAAGTTCACTGAAATCGGAATAGATACGGTTGTTCTTTTCCAGTGAGAATGTTCCGAGTACTTCACCATCGGCAGAGTATACCTGTGAGGCATATTTGTCTATCGGGTTTTGAAGATTATCAATAGGAGGAATGTAACCGATGATACCGGCATTGATCAATATGAATAGTATAAAAGTCAGCAGAATGCCTGACCCGAACACAATCCACACGGCTTTTACTATTTTGTTGGAGGAGTATTTCTTAGGAGATCCTTTCTTTTTCGATTTCTCTTTCTTATCCATATTCGAGATTAAGTGTGTAAGCTATAGTCGCCCCAAAGTTAAGTAAAAGCTTTTAATTATGCAGATAAAAAAACTTAAATACTTGATAGCCTGCAATCAGAGCGGATCTACATCATAATGTATCAGCAGTGATTTGTAGGAAGGGTTGGAGAGGATACTGTTTTGATAGTGAAAGATTATATCCCTTACTTTTTGTATCGAAGCATTATTCTCAATTTTGATGAGGATATTGCGGATGTATAAAGATTGTACCCTTGAAACCGGAGGTTTACCCGGCCCTAATATACGATCTTTAAAAGACTGCTTCAACCCGAGTGTAAATTCAGCCGAAGCTTTTTCTACCAGCGATTCATCTCGTCCCCGTACAACAATGGATATCAGTCTGAAGTAAGGAGGGTAACGGAAGACTTTACGTTCGGCAACCTGCATTTCATAAAACAGGTTGTAATTGTGATGCTTTACCGAATTGATGAGGGGGTGGGAAGGATGCGATGTTTGCAAAACGACCAGCCCTCGTTTATTCTTTCGTCCGGCGCGTCCGCTAACCTGAATCATCAGTTGGTATGCTTTCTCATATGCCCTGAAATCAGGATAATTAAGGAGATTATCTGCATTCAGAATACCTACTACCGATACATTGTCAAAATCGAGTCCTTTCGATACCATCTGAGTACCGATAAGGATATTGGTCTTCCCGTTCTCAAAATCGGATATAATATGTTCGTATGATTTCTTTCCTCTGGTAGTATCCAAATCCATACGGGCAATTGATGTTTCAGGGAATAGGGAAGCTACTTCTTCTTCTACTCGTTCTGTCCCATATCCTAAAGTATCGAGAGTAGGGGTTTTACAGTCGGGACACTCGCTTGGCACCCGATATGTTGCTCCACAATAATGACAGATCATCAATTGTTGTCCTTTATGATAAGTAAGGCTCACATCGCAATGTGTACAGTGAGGCGTCCATGAGCAGTTCTTACATTCGAGCATAGAAGAAAAGCCCCGCCTGTTCTGAAACAGGATTATCTGTTCCTTTTTATCCAAGGCCTCTTTTATCTCTTCTACCAAGGGAGGGGAAAGGAGAGACTTCATTTGCTTCTTCCGCCTTAGTTCCTTGATGTTGATGACTGAAATATGAGGGAGTTCTATTTCCTCATATCTTTTCGTCAGTTGTACAAAACCATACCTTCCGGACAAAGCATTTGTATAAGTCTCTATTGAAGGGGTAGCCGTTCCGAGCAATACTTTAGCCTGTTGAATTCCGGCTAATACAATGGCTGCATTTTTGGCATTATAACGTGGTGCAGGGTCTTGTTGCTTGTACGACCCTTCGTGTTCTTCATCAACAATGGTCAATCCCAGATTATTGAATGGAAGAAAGATGGCAGACCGTGCTCCTAAGATAACCTGAGTTTCGTTGTCTTTCAACAACTTGTTCCAGGTTTCGGCGCGTTCATTATCGTTAAACTTAGAATGATATACAGCCAGTTTATTTCCAAATACAGCTTTTAGCCTATTAGTGATTTGGGTAGTGAGAGCAATCTCAGGCAGAAGGTATAAAACCTGCTTTCCTTCGTTAATAATGTCTTTAATTAACTGGATATATATTTCTGTCTTCCCACTTGAAGTTACCCCATGCAATAGAGTGACTTCTTTTTCCAGAAAGGAAGATTTTATCTTTCCATACGCTTCCTGCTGGTAAAGGTTGAGTGTATATGCTTTATCTATATTCGTTTCTCCATAGTCGAAACGGCTTATTTCCATATCACAGATTTCCAGTATATCTTTTTTGACAAGTTCGGATAAGACAGAAGATGAGGCATTTGCTTCGTCCAATAAGTCTTTTTTCAATATAACTTCTCCGGATTCTTTGAGGAAGAGGAAGGTTGATAATAGACCTTGTTGCTTTTTTGCCCGGGATAGGCTGTCAAGTAGTTCACTTAATTCAGATTCAGAAAACTCTCTCTTTAGCCTGACAATAGCTCGTGTCTTTACTGAATATGAGTTATGTAAGTTTTCGTTTATAAAAGCAGCCCCCTTGTCAGCTAAGGCTTTGATGTGTGGAATCGCATTTGTCAGTCCTGTATGCTTTTCCAGCTCAGCTATGCTGGAGGGTCTTGTTGAAGAGAGATGGTAATATATCTTTTTCTCATTCTCGGTTAGGGGTATTTCTCCTTCATAATCAGGATTAAGGAATACATGCGTCTCACTTTCTATTTTGAATACAGAAGGTAATGCCGCCCGATATACATCGCCCAGAGAGCACATATAATAAAACGATACCCATTCCCAGAATTTCAACTGGGAACGGGTAACTATAGCATGATTCTCCAATATGGATACAATTTCCTTGATTGGAGATATCTCTTTTTCGGGTGTATATAGACGAAATACTATTGCTGTATAAAACTTCTTTTTCCCAAACTGGACTATTACCCTGCTTCCTTCTTGCACCTGATCTTGTAAATCGGCAGGGATGGAATATGTGTAAAGGTCTTGTAAGGGTAATGGTAAGATTACATCAGCATATAGTTTCATCAATTAAAATAAGTATGCTAAACCGACAGTCCAGGTAGAACGGTCTACCTTATTAAAGTCTTTAGCAGCATCATCCTTATATGTATCTGAGAACTTATAACGGTATTGCATACCTAGTTCCAGATGGTTCAGCAAGCTAACACCTACACCGGTATCCAATCCTGTCTGAAATCCTTCCTGCCCGTATTTTACATCATCGATGGTAAGATCGCCCCCACTCACTTTCACATTACCAAAAACACCGGCCTTAAAATATATACCTACTATCCCAAGTATAGAGAAGCTTTGGCGCAACATAATTGGAACAGTTATATAATTAAGATTTGAAATGTCGCCGTCGACTTGATTTTCGTTTGATATTTTATAGCTCTTATTACCATATTGTAATCCGCTTTCTATACCGAATCCTGTTAATGGAACTTTGATTTGAAGCACTCCTCCAACCTGGAAGCCTACACGGTTTTTCACATCGAGCATGTCTGTATTTACCTTGTAATCAGAGACATCAATTCCCGCCTTCAACCCATATCTTAGAAGTTGAGCATCAGCCTTATGAATGTTAGCAACAAAGAATAAGGCGATTAATGATACTGTCAATAAAAAGTTTTTCTTCATAATTATAGTTTTTTGAAAAGTTATCGCTAGAGTAAAACAAATTGAAAGTATATATAGTTTTACATGTTCTTACTTTATTATCCGAAGTCTAATTCACGAGCCCTCAAAGATAAGCATTTTTTTCTATGCAGGTAAGCTGAGCGGTAAAAATGACAATGGCTAGTCAGTATATAGATTTGACTCATTTGCCTGTTAGTTCGTATTATTATCTTTTATCCGGTTTATAGAACCGGTCAGGTAATCTTCATACCGGCTATCATACTTGAACACCCCGATATTTATCAAAGGCTTTGTTTTTCCATGAAAATCGCTTCCACACGTCATAAGACATTTATTTTCCTGGGTTAAAGAAGCAAAGTAGGCTATTTGTTCTGTACTGTGGTAATTATTGAATACTTCCAGACCTTTGGCTCCTTTATTAAGCAATTCTTCCACAACCTTTTCTTTCCTATTGAAGTTAAGTCCCGGATGGGCGATGATCGGTATTCCACCATTGTCTTTAATTATTTCAATGGCAGTATCATAACTCATATAGTCGATAGGTACAAATGCAGGTTTCCCCTGTGCAAAGTAATCGAGATAAAAATTGATATAGGGCATATCACTTCTGTTTCCGCCCTCCATATAGGGAGTCAATAGAGGTGTATGGTATTTTTTATCCGACAACATTACTTCGGCAATCAATTCAGCTGAAGGGAGTTTTCCTTCTGCTTTATCCAGAACAGCCTGTGTATCTATGATAAAGCCCAGCCTGTTGAGGTTACTTATCATTTCACTAAAAGAATCCATTACTTTATTGTGAATATCTTCTTCTAACTTAAAGAAATCCGGGGACTTCCAATCGATTTGATAACCTAATACATGCAGGTCTGTTCCTTCATAATTGCAGTCGATTTCGATACTAGGAATAAAGTACATCCCTTCTTGCATAGAAAGAGAGGAAGCTTCCTGTATCCCTTTGACCGAATTGTGGTCTGTGAGCGAAAAGACATTTACTTTTTGGGTTTTGCAACGCTTGATAATTTCATCAACATTGAACTCTCCATCACTGCTGTACAGTGAATGTATATGTAAATCTGCATTAACCATATTGACCCGTATTTTTTGTTGTACAAATATAAATATTCTTAGTGACCAATAATCTGATATTTTAACTAAAAGGTGACAAAGGTTACAGTAATCGGCCCCTCCTTGCCTCCCCAAAGGGGAGGAATATAAAATGATACCCTTTTTATCAATTCCCCCTTCGGGGGTTAGGGGGCCTTTAACTAAAAGGTAACAAAGGTTACACTTTTCATCAATTTCTTCAAAGAGCATTTTCAACTTTCAACTGATTAAAACTATAGATAAATTAGAAATAAAAACATTGGACATATCTTCAAAAGAATAAGAGCAAACCAACTGGCTTGCTCTTATTCGATATGATTAATTACCTTTTTCGTTTTTCTCTTCTTTAATCGTCAAGTCTTGGGGATGCTTCACTTTTTCTTTCAGTAAGGCAATATCCAATACCTGCCGTATGTCGTCGACATAATGGAAGGTCAGGCCTTTTAGATAAAGAGGATTTATTTCTTCTATATCTTTCTTGTTTTCCTTGCAAAGAATAATCTCTTTGATACCTGCACGTTTAGCTGCAAGAATCTTTTCCCGGATACCTCCCACAGGCAATACCCTGCCGCGTAATGTAATCTCGCCTGTCATAGCCAGATTTGGTTTCACCCTACGCTGGGTAAGGGCAGATGCAATGGCTGTAACCATTGTAATACCGGCCGATGGCCCATCCTTCGGAATAGCTCCCTCAGGCACATGAACATGTATATTCCAGTTATCAAAGATCCTTTCATCAATGCTAAGATATTGAGCATGCGAATGAAGGTATTCAGATGCCAGTACGGCCGATTCCTTCATCACTTCGCCCAAATTACCGGTCAGTGTGAGTTTTCCTTTCCCCCTGCTTAACGAAGTCTCGATATAGAGTATTTCGCCCCCTACCGATGTCCAGGCCAACCCGGTCACTACCCCTGCATAATCATTTCCCTGATATTTATCTTTACTATATTCTATAGCGCCCAGATATTCATGCAGGTCGTCGGGATCTATCGTTTTTTTGTAATCCTCTTCCGATGCTACTTTCCGGGCAACTTTCCGCATTACTTTCGCAAGTTTCTTGTCCAGTTCGCGGACACCCGATTCCCGTGTATAGTTTTCTACAATTTTTTCTATTGTCTTTTTGGGGATATTTATCACATCTTTTTGGAGCCCGTGATTTTCCAATTGTTTTGGGATAAGATGACGGCGCCCTATCTCTACCTTTTCTTCCAATATATAGCCACTCACATCTATTAGCTCCATACGATCCAACAGAGGTTGGGCTATAGTAGAAAGATTATTCGCCGTAGCTATGAATAAGACCTTTGATAAATCATAGTCTATATTCAGGTAGTTGTCGTGGAAAGCTGAATTTTGTTCCGGATCCAAGACTTCTAACAGGGCAGAAGAAGGGTCTCCTTTAAAATCACGGCCTATTTTATCCACTTCGTCAAGTACAAAAACAGGATTGGAAGAACCGGCTTTCAATATATTTTGAATGATACGGCCCGGCATGGCTCCAATATAGGTACGGCGATGCCCGCGAATTTCAGATTCATCGTGTAATCCTCCGAATGATACGCGCACATATTTTCTGTTGAGGGCTGTGGCTATAGACTTTCCAAGAGATGTTTTACCAACTCCCGGAGGGCCATACAGGCAGATAATAGGAGATTTAAGATCACCTTTCAGTTTCAAAACTGCCAGATGTTCAATTATACGCTCTTTTACCTTTTCCAATCCGAAATGATCCTGATCCAGTACTCTTTGCGCATTCTTCAGGTTGAAATTGTCTTTGGTGTACTCGTTCCAAGGCAAGTCGAGCAAGGTCTCGATATATGTATATTGAGTAGAATAATCCGGCGACTGTGGATGCAATCTTTCCAGTTTATTCATCTCCTTTTCGAATGTTTGCGCAACCTCTTTGCCCCATTTCTTTTTGGCAGCACGTTGCTTGAATTCTTCCAGGTCGGCTTGCTGGGGATTTCCTCCCAATTCGTCCTGTATAGTTTTTATTTGTTGCTGAAGGAAATATTCTTTTTGCTGCTGATTCAGTTCTTCCCGTGTTTTCATCTGGATGTTGAGTTTCATCTCCATCATCTGAGTTTCACGGTTGAGGATCATCAACAGTCGGTAAGCTCTTTCCTTATCATCATCTATTTCGAGCAGGCTTTGTTTCTCAGAACCTGAAACTGGTAGGTTTGCACAGCAATAATTAACCAATACAGTAGGCACTACATCCGATTTCAGCCGTTGTATAAACTCTTTTGGCGGCTCGCCATACATGCGCAACATATGGATCATCAAGTCTCTGATAGAATCTATCAGGGCTTTGTATTCAGTATCGTTTTTCGCAACGGGAGTCGTTTCCTTTATTTCGTGACGACCTTTGAGAAAAGGTGTGGTTTGTGTCAATTCTGTCAGTAAAAAACGTTTTTTTCCCTGAAAGATGACAGTCACATTATTGTCATCAGGCAACTCTATCACACGTATTATCTGCCCTATGACTCCCATCGGATACAGATCCTCCATTTCCGGATCTTCATTATCTGCGTCTTTCTGGCAGACGAGTCCTACATATTTCCCTTTTTGGCGGTTTATTGCTTTTATCAGTTTCAGCGATTTTTCCCGGGCTATGGCAATCGGCATGCTTGTGCCGGGAAATATAACCGTATTCCTTAAAGGAAGAATCGGTAATTCTTCTTTTAAGTCTTTTTCGTTTATATGACAGTCCCCATCATCGAAGTCGTTTGAAATGATAGAAATAACCGGTTCAGTTTCTTCTTCGAGTCTGAGTAGTTCATTCTTTTTGTTGTACATATTTTATCCTTTTTACTTTATGGATTAACACCCTGATAATAAAACGGGCTGCAAAAATACAGAATATTAACTAACTTTACTTTTAATAATAACAAAATTTATGCCAAATCCGTTTTTCAAATTTAAGAATTTTACTGTTTATCATGACCAATGTGCAATGAAAGTTGGTACTGATGGGGTTTTATTAGGTGCCTGGTGCGATGTCTCGGATGCGAAAAAAGCATTGGATATAGGAACAGGAACAGGTTTGATCGCACTGATGATCGCCCAACGTAATCCCCTATTGAAAATAGATGCAATAGATATCGACGATAAGGCTATTCTACAAGCCAAAGAAAATATTGACAAGTCTGAATTTTCTTCACAGATCGCCTGTTCGCATCAATCTCTTCAGGATTTTTATAAAGGAACCAAGAATAAATATGATGTAATCGTATCCAACCCTCCTTTTTTTGTGAATTCTTTAAAATCGAAAGGGGTGGAACGGACTCTGGCCCGCCATACCGATAGTCTGAATATAGAAGACCTGTTCTTTATTTCATCCGGATTATTATCGGATAAGGGTAAGCTTTTTGTTATCTATCCTGCTGAACAGAAGGAGTCTTTAATTCATCTGGCAAAAGAGAGCAATCTTCTTGCCTATCGCATAACAGATGTTTATTCAACAGAAAAGTCAACAGACCCCAAAAGAGTTTTACTGAGTTTTTCAAGAGAACAACTGCCTGTAATAGAAAACGAGCTCTTTATAGAAAAAGAGAGACATGTATATTCAGATGATTTTATCCGGCTGGCAAAGGATTTCTATTTAAATATGTGAGAGGGGTAGGCAAAGTTCCTATTTACTGATATATATAAAGGAAAGGTTGTTATCCCGATGTCCAAGAATTTCCTTGTAACTTTCTACAAATCCGAACTGCTAAAATAGAACTTGTCAAAATCCGACATAAAAACGCAACATAGACTCGGTTAATACTCTATTTATTTAGCATGACAAATATTATGAATATTCTTTATAATAATAACCTTATTCTGAGGTTTTATCGTAAATGAAATCGTATATCTCGCAACAGTTTCATATAATACATTGTATTTTATATAAATTCCCCGATAACACAGAATATTTCTGTAACTTGCATACCCTTATTTTTACTTTAAATTGTGAAAAATGAACAGAAAAATAACCATCATCCCAATCTTCTTCTTAGCCCTTATCAGCGTCATTTTATTTTCGTGCGATACAAAGCAAAAACCTGTAAAAGTTGAATTACTATCCCGCTCATGGCTTTTCGAAGCAAAGAATCCCGCTATCGCCACTCTGACTGCACAAGATGCAAATGGTGAACTCACAGTACCCGCCGATACCACAAAAGGCTTTACCATAAAATTTACGGCAGTCCTGAAAGAATTTGAAGGAGAGAAGACTATAATAGAAATACCCGAAATACTCACCGTGCGTCTACGCCAACACGATGCTAACGACCGTGCACGCCAGAATTACCCTGCTTATAAAATGAAAAACGGCTCTGTGCCCGTGCTCGAGGCTAGTATTGCCCTGCGGCTGCCTACCGATAAGAATCCTGTGGAGAATATGGTTATCGGCATCCCTTTAGCCATGTTGGAAAAACCATATGGAGAACACGAAGTCACCCTTAACTTCTCCGGTGTGGAATGGACGATGTATATCGATGGTGAACTCTTAGACAATGACTTTGCGCTCGGTTATCCACAATGGCAAGGAAAAGGCGAGTGGAAATCACATGCCGCATATATAAAAAAAGCCGATTTTTATTATCCTGATATAAAGCCCGAAAGGATAAAAAAAGATATGCCAGAAACAATGACCAACATCCAATATTGGACACCTCCCGGGCATAACACATGGGTGGGCGATGTAGCCACCTTTTATCATAAAGGGCGATACCATGTGTTTTATCTGTTCGACCGCCGCGAACACGGCAGCAAGTTCGGACGTGGAGGTCACTATTTTGAGCACCTGTCAACAGCAGATTTCAAAACATGGTCAGAACACGAAGCAGCTATGCCTATTGAAGAACAATGGGAAACGCTCGGCACAGGCACGCCATTTGTCTTCGATGAGAAATTCTGTATCAGTTACGGGCTGCATACTACCCGTATCTATCCGCGCGAGGTAACGACACTGCCCGCACAATGGAATTACCTGAACGAGCACGGCAAGACGGGCACTTTCACCCGCGACAATACAACAGGTTTCCCCGCCGGCTCTACATATTCTGTCAGCGAAGACGGTATCAGCAACTTTAAGAAAACGGGTATTATGTTTCATCCTTGTGAAAATCCGAGTGTATATACAACTCCTGACGGTAAGCTGAGAATGCTGGCCAATTACGGTTCTAAAGGCACATGGGAATCGGAATCGATAGACGGCGGCTGGCATACCATAGATGCCGATTTTCCATATGGCGGCGATTGTACGTTCTATTTTCGCTGGGGCAGATTTGATTATATATTAGGAGGATTCAACAGGATGTGGTCTAAGCCGTCTGTATCGCCCGACAACAGCTATGCTGACATTGTTCGGCAAGGAATTGATTTCTACAACGGGTTTTCCGTGCCTGCGGTAACAGAAATAGAGGGCGAACGCTTCCTTCTGGCCGGATGGGTATCGATGAAAGGCTGGGGAGGAACGCTCGCCGTACACGAACTTGTTCAATATCCTGACGGAAGAATAGGTACGAAATGGATGGAAGAAATAGTCCCTGCTACTGAAAAGGAGAAAAGATTGGCTACTAGTTTGTCTGAAAAAGCAACATTTTCTGCCGATAACGATAACTTCCTGCTCACCTTCGATGTGCATCCTATAACCAACAAGAAAGGAAAATTAGGTGTAGTGCTGTTGCCCGACACAGGAGATAAGGATGCCTGCGAAATGCAGATTCGTTTAGATGATATGTATGCCCAATATGGCGGAGGTTCACTGAACGACTATGCCGGAAAAGAAAAGTCGCTGCGCGAAGGTGGAAATCCGCAGGGTGCACGCAATTATGCGATAGAAAACCTGATTGACACGAATAAGCCATTTACGATGAGGATGATAATTAAGGGTACAGATAAATTCGGAGGTTCGGTTGTAGATACTGAGATTGCAGGCCGGCACACAATGATTTCGTACCGTCCGGGATTGAGGGTAAAGAATCTGCTTTTCCGTACTGAAGATGTTGAGTTAAGAAATATAAGTATAGCACAGTTAAGCGAATAAATATCTGATATTTGAATTCTCTCTTTGTCGCTTGATCAAAAGGTTTGGTTTTCTTCATCCCAGTCTTTTATAAAGCCTTTGATGTCCTTTAATGATTTTGTCACGCGAGAGTGTCCGGACTTGTAAAAAAACACTTCAAGTTTAACCAGCTTTGGCTTTTTAGGATTTGGCGACCCTTTAAGGTTGATTGTGAGTGTTTTAATTGATTTTATGAGTCTATCTGCAGCTTTTAGAAAATGCCACATCTTTTTACGACATGAACGAATAGGGATATTCGGCTTTTAGGGTTTAAAATATAGGAAGTTTTTCGATTCCGGGCTTTTCAAGGGGTATAACCTATCTTTTTCATTTATATAACTTGCTTATTTATTGATAAACGCAAACAAGTCTGTATATATAAAAAAGAAAAGGTTGTCATCCCGACAACCAATCTTCATTGTTAACCTTAAATCTAATACCATGAAAAACACAGTACAAAGATAATAGATTTTTATGTTATAAAACATGTTTCTCCGTTTTTATTCTCTATTTTAAGATAGTTTAATTATTTATCGCTATCAGGTAATTCCTTTTGAGCCTTTATTCCCAGTTCTTTAAGCATCTCAGCCTGACGGATCAGGTTTCCATTACCGTCTTTCAATTGAGAGAAGGCTTTGTCATATGCTTTTTGTGAGCGTTCTATATTCTTGCCTATATCCTGTAGAGTATCTACAAAACCGGCAAATTTATCGTAAAGGGCGGCTCCCCGTTTGGCTATTTCGATAGCGTTGCGGCTTTGGTATTCCCGTTTCCACAAGTCGGCAACAACCTTCAGCGATGCTATCAGGTTTGTAGGACTGATAAGCAGGATACGTTTGCGGTAAGCAAAATCCCACAACCCGGAATCGAGTTGCATGGCTAGTATGTAAGCAGGCTCGTTGGGTATAAACATCATTACAAAATCAAGTGATTCAACATAATCCTGATAGCATTTTTGGCTCAATTGATCGATATGCTGTTTAATCGATACAATATGTTCTTTTTCAGCAATTGTTTTTACCTCTTCCGTTTCAGCCTCTACATATCTGACATATGCACTCAGCGAAACTTTGGAGTCGATTATTATCTTGCGTCCACCCGGATACACCACCGTAATATCGGGTTGCATAAATTTCGATTGTTCGTTTTGAATCCGTTTTCCGTTTTCGTCTGTAATAAATTCCTGAGAATAGTATTCCTCTCCTTTTTTCAATCCTGATTTTTCAAGGATGGATTCGAGTATCATCTCTCCCCAATTACCTTGTATTTTATTACTGCCTTTCAGAGCCTTAGTCAGGTTGTTGGCATCTTCACTGATTTGGTTATTCAGGGCGACAAGGTCTTTGATACGTTCTTCGAGCGAAAAGCGTTGTTTCGATTCCTTATCGTATGTCTCTTCCACTTTCGACTTAAACTCGACCAATCGCTCATTTAATGGCTTCAATATGGCTTCCATATTTGCCTTATTCATATCTGTGAAGCGATGTGTCTTTTCTTCCAGTATCTGGTTAGCCAGCAATTGAAAGTCTTTGTTCAGTTGAGTGCGTGTATTCAGAAGTTCTTCCTGCTGAATGCGCAGCAGCTCCTCTTTCGATTTCAGCGAGGCTTTTGTTTCAGCCAGTTCTCTGATATTCTCTATATTTTCCTTTTGGAGAGATTCTTTTTCTTCCTGTAGGCGGTAAATATCATTTTTCAGGCTTTGTTCAGCCTGTTTGCTATTTTTCTGTATGAAAAAGATAGCTATAATTGCCGCAACAAGTATTATTCCCACAAAAACTAATTCCATATCCGGTTGCTTTATTTTAGGTGTTTTGAGTTATATTTTAACTAAAAGGTGACAAAGGTAACACTTTTGGCTATTAGCTGATAGCCGTTAGCTCTTAGCCTTTTGATTTTCTCTCTATTGTTATCCTGACGTTAGGAAGGATCTCCTGCTCTCAAATCAGATGCTTCGTCCCTCAGCATGACAAGACTAAGTATTTTAACTAAAAGGTAACAAAGGTTACACTTTTTCCTCATTTTTTCAAAGACCTTTTTTATTTTTATTTCATTGGCACATCGGCATATTAGCAAATTGTACCATTGATATATACTATAGATAAATCGGAAATAAAAGTATTATGTCTTTTGCAAACTATTCCTCAAGTTTGATATAGATAGCAGACAACAAAGCAGATAATACAATCAATATACAAGATACATACATAGGGATAGCAAAAATGTCTATTAGGATACTATAAAGGATGACCCCTAACAATGCAATAAATGTGATGGATGCTGCGATCCCGATTTTGGCTTGTAAAGATTTTTTTTCTCTCATAAGTATAAAAAAAGAACGTGGGACAATACACATACTGAAGGTAGGTACTAGGAGACCCCAAACCAATACATGCAAGCCCACGCCTTATAATGGCGCAGTACTCACATCGTAATTGGTTTGATAAAGTTCCTAGTTCTACCTTCAATTGCCGAATATGACTACAACGTGTTTATAACAATTTAAATGCGACACTTCGCATCATAATTACAAAATTACGATTTTTTTCAATATAATCTTAGCTTAGATCAATCGAAAATAAATATATCCTCGATGGCTGTTTTCAGGATACGGGAAATATCAATCGCTAATTTTAATGAAGGATTGTATTTTCCGGCCTCGAGACGAATAATGGTTTCCCTTCTGACATTTACTTTCTCCGCCAACTCTTCCTGTGTAAGCCCTGCCTTGATCCTGTATTCTTTTAGATGGGATGTGAATTCTGCCATTATGCTATCTTTTTTCGAAGTAGAAAAATGATGCTATTTGTATAGCGATTGTGCAGAAAGTTCCTATTGCAGAACCCAATATAAAGAACGTAACATTACATTCTATTTCCCAAGGACTTAATATAAGGGCAGGAACAGCGCCTAACAGAAACAGGAAAGTGAGTGCAACAGTCGTAGCAGTCCGACTAGCCTTAGACATATTATCCATAGTCCTCTCGTCTATACCGTTTTGCAAATGTTTGTAAATAAAGAAGAAACCAAAAAACGCCAGGTAAGCAAAATAGAATAATGTTTTGGTATCTTTACTGATAAAATAAGTAAATCCGCACAATCCGATAAACCCGATAAAGGATAAGTACTTATATTGCCTGATCATTTTTGCATTCATAATAAAAGGTGTTTTATGTGATTAATGATACAAATATATCACATTTCTTCGAAAAAGATACAAATATATCACATTTTTATTTATTGAGAATATTTGGGGAAAGTCGGTTTTATGATTGATAACATCTTATATCGTAATTAAACATAAATGTAAATAGCTTTAACACAATAGATTAAAAATTCCTCTAAAAAAAATTATAGCTATTGTATAAAATATAATCCCTCTATATTTTTGAGGCATGGAGACAAACTATACAGAAAATTTAGACTTTACGAAACTAGACCATTTACATTCTTCAAACACTTATGTAAAGAAGATGAAAGACCTGATTCTGGAAGATGAAACAATAAACGAGCCTGTTAAGAGAGATGTGCTGATTCTTTATACACATTATCACCTGCATTATCGCCAATTCATTACCGGGCAGGGGAAGAAAGATAATGTGTTTAAAAGAATTGTGACGAAATTATTCAAGTGAAGAATTCCGGCGAGGTGTAATCATTGGCTTAACCGGGGACTTGTGTAAAGCCTTTTTAAATACGATGGAGTAATAAACGCCTGTTAACTTGAATGAGTGGTATTTTTTAGAATACCAAAATGGAGAAAGCCCCTGAGCAAGGGGCTTTCTTTTTATATCAGATGTTTATTATTTACAATTTTATAAATATAATCTGATTATTATGCATTTATTCCAAAAGTTTTAATCTCCGCATACAATTTTCCACATAAGGTAAATATCTTGCCTATAAAAAGAATATATTCTTGTCTATCTATTGGTGAGTTAAGTTTTATTTGAAAAGAATATTCATATTTACTCTTAAATAAGAATTGTTTGATAATTTTTTCTTCTAATTCATATTTTAAATCTTCAAATAAATATTTTAGAAAGCCTAAATCCAGTTTTTCCTGAGACTCTAAAATAAAATTGATTGATTTAATATTTAAATCTTTAATTTTATCAAAAGATTGGAAAATGTAATTATCTAAATTAGGGGTTTCCATTATATCATTAAAAATTTCTATTAAATTTACCAGACTTCAAGCCAATAAATAACAATATTCTCACTTATCATTATTCCTTTAGTATATCCATTTTGCCAATCTTCTGATAACCCCACTCCCTTATTCCATAATAGTTTATTATCTAAAAACTTACCTTTTTCTGCTTTTAAAATGTAGATTTTTGCTTTCTTGAAAAAATCAGATGTCGGGTTTAATTCTTTAAGAAAGCTAAAATTGGGAATAGGATAAAGCCCCTCACTGTTTTCACACTGAATAATTCCTTCGAATGCAGGAGTATACCACGATGTATTGCAATTAGTCATCATTAAGCAGGAATCAATAAAATTGTAATCAGCCAGAGCCTCGCACTTTGTCCTCTCTTTTATATTCTCTACTTGTTTATTTTCATAATAAAAAAGGTACTGATATATTAGTTTACGGTAAAGATATAAAAAGTTAGCCTCTATTTTTAGTAGAGGCTTTTGCTTTTAAAAACTTTGTTAGTTTTGTGAGTGATATACTTTTCATTTTACCCATAGAATTAGATCAAAATACCCTATTATTCCATCATGCGTTTTAACTTTATAATATCTGTCTGTTACTTTCTCTAATACTTCTATGGTTTTCCCTGATTTTGCAATTTCTTTTGAATGAGTTACATGAATTCCATCCATAATAGGAGAATGTTCATAAACATTATAAACACCCGGACTGTATCTTTTATATTCGTTCCCTTTGGAATGGCTTTGTTGTGGTTTAGATATGTTAGTTTGTGCTTGTAGTTCATAAATATCGACAAGTTCCCATTTATATATGTCCTTTTCAAAATTTAAAAGCCAATTCATAGAATAACTATAATTTTGATTTATTGTTAAATCTAAATTTCCTATTTTTGTAAGAGCATCTTCATAATTTTCTAAATCTTTATTCTTATCATACTTGAATATTTTTTTTGCATCAAGGACATCTCCTATATAACTATTTATTCTACTTACAATTTCAACAATATCAGCATGTCTTTTATCATATAATTGTTGTTTTTGACTTAATGCTCTTTCTATTAATCCATAATTGTGATAAGGTTGAAGTGGTTCGTTTCTTCTTTGTTGTTCTTGTTTTTGCTTTTGAACGTCAGTATATTCCCATTGTCCATATAGATTCTTTTTCTTATATCCTATAAGGTTATGTTGAGAATCATAATATTCCCAACGTTGATAAATTGAGTTCCATTTTTCAGTTGTGGTTTGTGCTTGCAATCCACTGATAGAAATAAGTAGGATTACAACAAATAAAATCCGTTTCATAATTCTTGCATTTTGGTTCTACTCAGTCCCAAAGTAGATGTTAATGCAAAAGAAAAGCGTGGGACTTAACTATATTCGCGTCTGAGGTCTTAGGATACCGATACAACAAATAAGTCAGCCCACGCCAATATAAATATAGCGTGAGCATTAGGCAACTTACTCTTGTTGTATCTCGAAATTTCCTAAGTTTCAGACACAAGAATAAAAGCTAACGCTTTCTTTTTAATATGTAAGGGTAAAGATAGTGAAATATTTAGATTGGTTATGATTGGTTAACTGAAAATCTTTTGTTAAATTGCAAACGTATTTATCTTTACTTTATAACTAAACAACTTACTTATGCAGGTTTTTGACAGAACTATAAAAGAAATTCTCAATAATTTGTTAGCTGCTATTGAGGAACATTTTGATTCAGATGTTATTTTTTACTATGGAGAAATTCATCCATCATATGAAAAAGGATTTAGGGATTTTATAGAGTTACTTAAAGAAGATGAGCCCAAAAAAGATAGATTGACCATTATCCTTAATACTTCGGGTGGTAGTGCTGAAACTGTTGAGAAAATGGTTGCTATAATAAGACATCACTATCAAGAGGTCTATTTTGTTGTACCTGATTATGCAATGTCTGCAGGCACTATTTTTTGTATGTCAGGTGATAAAATATTTATGGATTATTCATCATCATTAGGCCCGATTGATCCTCAAGTATTTAATGGAACTATGTATGTACCTGCATTAGGCTATCTAGATAAAGTGAATGAACTATTAGAAAAAGCAAGAAATAATACTATAACTCATGCAGAATTTTTGATTTTACAGAATCAAGATTTGGCAATGCTTAGAAGCTATGAGCAAGCAAGAGATCTCACAATATCTCTTTTAAAAAAATGGTTAGTTAACTATAAATTTAAGAATTGGAATAAGCATAAGACAACAAAACCAGGAACAGATGTAACACCAGAAGAAAAAGAGGCTAGAGCGCAAGATATCGCAGATAAGTTAGGAGATAATAAGATATGGCATTCTCATGGACGAATGATAAACATATTTACATTGAAGAATGTTCTAAGATTAGAGATAGAAGATTATTCCAATGATAAGGATTTTAGACTGATGATAAGAAATTATAATGATTTACTTTCGGAATTTATTGTTCGTAATGGATATAAGGTCTTTTTACATAACAGAAAATATTTTTAGTATATTTGTATTATGGAAGAAAATGTGATAGATATTTTAGAACAAGTACTTTTTGAAAAAGAAAAGGATTTTTCAGAAGATGAAAAATATCAAGATCTGAAAGAATGTTTTATGTCCTTGAAGAATCAAGGATTAATTTCACCTCCTGTTTATACTTTACCTCCAATAGATACAATAGGAAGCCGATATTATCAACAACATAAAGAAAAAGATAATATTTCAATTTCCAATAATATTATAACTAGAATTAAGGCTTGAAAACTTGTTTATTCTTTCTTATATATAAGTAATCTATTATATTTGCCTATAACATTATATATTAAGAAATATATTGTTATTTTCCTCCAATTTTGTTAACAAAAAATCTTTTGTTAATTTGTGTATAAGGATATTTTTTCTTATCTTTATTTATCTGAAATACACACTTTTATGCTTGGTAAAACATTCAACACCCTTATCGAAATTATCACTTTATTCCCTACAGAACAAGCCTGTGTGGAACATTTAGAGGAAACAATATGGAAAGGTAATATTGTGAGTCCATTTGATAAAAATTCAAAGGTGTATAAGTGTAAGAATAATCGTTATTGGTGTAGTAGTACTCGAAAGTATTTCAATGTTAAAACCAATACTATATTTGAAAATACGAAGATTCCATTAATCAAATGGTTTATTGCTTTCTATTACGAAACTTCGCATAAGAAAGGTATAGCTTCTCATCAATTAGCTAAAGATATTGGCGTAACTCAAAAAACTGCATGGTTTATGCTACAACGAATCAGAGGTTGTTATGCGACCAAGGTTGAAAAAGAGAAACAGCTAGAAGGAGTCATTGAAATAGATGAAACATTCGTTGGAGGCAAAAACAAGAATCGCCATTGGGACAAAAAAGTTAAGAACTCGCAAGGACGTAGTTTTAAAGACAAAACTCCGGTATTTGGCATGTTACAACGTAATGGCAAAGTAATAGCGAAAGTTGTAAGTGATACAAAAACTAAGACATTAGTACCTCATATATATCAATACGTTGCAAAAGGTAGTACAATTTATTCTGATGAATGGAATTATGGTAATCTAAACAAGAATTACACCCATGATTTTATCCGTCACGATATGAAGCAATACGCAAAAGGTGATGTTTATACCAATGGAATAGAAGGCTTTTGGAGTCACTTAAAACGTGGTATTATTGGAATCTATCATAATGTTTCACGAAAGCATTTACAGCTATATGTAGATGAATTCTGTTTCAGATATAACACAAGAAATTATTCACAATCTGAAAGATTTAACTTACTTTTGTATAACACGCAAGAACGTAGGTTGAAATATAAGGATTTGATAACCTGAATAAACTTGAAATTATATGCAACTTTCAGTATTTAAGTATGACCAAATGGACAATGATCCTGAAGTCATTTTTTCGGAATTAACAGTAATAACCATTGAAAATAGACCTTGGTTTATTGCAGCAGATATTTGCTATATATTAGGTTTAACTAATGTAACAGAATCTCTTAAAAACTTAGATGATGATGAAAAGCTGACCTCAGTAATACTTAGGGCAGGTCAAAACAGGGCTGTTAACTTAGTGAATGAGAGTGGTTTATGCGCTTTAATATTTAGAAGTAAAAAACCGTTTGCTAAAAAATTCAGAAAGTGGGTTACAAATGAAGTCCTCCCCTCAATCCGAGAGAAAGGTTCATATACGATAAAAAGAAATGCAGAACTTTCTAACTTTGTAATACGATATAATGAAAATTTTGACAGAATAGATAATGGTTATTTTTCTGTTATTGGAGAACTATTTATCAGAATATACGGTAAATTTCATGTTCTTGATTATGATATTCCTGATAAATCTGTAGAAGGTACAGAAATTAGACCTGACACAAGTGTCGGAAAACTATTCCCGAAGTATTTAGAGAAATACTATCCTGAGTATAAAGACAAATTCAAGCTGTATTCACATAAATTCCACAATGGAATGATAAAGAGATGTAGACAATATGAAAATGTAGTATTGCCTATTTTTATTGAATATGTAGATAATATATGGATTCCATTTCACTCCCACGAGTATTTTAAAAGTAGGGATAGAAAAGCATTAGAATATCTTCCTAAACTTATAGAAGGGATAAAACCAATAGATATATTAAACGCTAAGAATAGAGATATACTTATTGAATATAATAAGAAAAGGAACCCTAATGAATCTAGTGATTTAATAGAATTCAAGGAGAACTTAGATGACTTATTAAAACAATCAAAAAAGAAAAAGGGATAGTAAAATATCCCTTTAGTTTCTAAAACTTACCGTAAAGTTATATATCAGTACCATAAAAAATAGCATATACACGATTAAGCCTGGTAGCTCCCGGATATTCCATATCCAAATAGGCAATATTTTCATTTATAAGATTCGGAAAATGATTGGTAAGCGAATCCGGATATAATAAAAAAATCTCCTTGTATGCATTTTTCATTTGATTTTCATCAATCTGAGCAAATGAATGCGAATAGTAAATAGTTAATAATATAAGACAAACAAATTTATTCATAAGAATTGAACTAATATTTTATACTACTTTTTCGTGAAATTATTGAAAAAACGACTATTCGAAAGCACGTGATATAGTAAAGAAAACAATTATAATATTGCAATAATTACAATATAATAATTAAATGTTATCGATTCTTTGGGAATAAAGATAAATATCGGGATAACTATAACCAATACTAATAAACATAATAATGAAAAGTTTTAGGGCTTAAGGCTGAAAAGTATGGGTATTTTAAATATTACATTCACCGGTTCTCCTTTGTACTCTCCAGGTATCCAATCAGGCATTGAGGAAACGACTCTAACAGCTTCTTTATTACAAGAAGGAGATATTCCTTTTAATACTTTTGCATTTGTTACCTTACCTGTTTTGGTTATCATAAATTCTACAAGAACTCTACCTTGTATGCTGTCTTTAACGGCGTCATCCGGATATCTTAGAAATGTGCTTATATAAGTTATCAGTCTCTCCTCACCTCCTTCAAATATTGGCATTTTAACTTTAAGGCCAGCTTTAATAGAATCTTGGCTAGACATCGTATTTGAATCTCCAGTCTGGGCTACAGTTGATAATGCAAAGGATAAGCACAATGCTAATAAAAGAATATACCTCATAATAATACAGAATATTTCTTTTCAAAAATAACATTTTTTTAATTAATAACTCATAAACGAAGAAATAAAACAACTGATAGAGGAATATACAATTGATGATTTTAAAGAATGGTGATGAAAACTGATTATGCAATTGATACATGTAAAATAAATGAAGTTGATGCTGGTACTTTTTATAAGGAAGGGGTTCATGGTTGGCATAAATCTTATCCTGTCTAAATTGCAAGAGCAAAACCGGTGGAGAAATGTAAGTGAGGGGTTACTGGAGCATCACGCTTAAGTTTTAGTAAAGTCAAAACGTGAACTTTCATTCAATGTCAATATTATAAAAAATTATATTAACTTAGCGTTGAGTTAATCTATTTATATAGATATGCGTACAAGATACTTACCGTTATCGCAAATATTTTAGCATATAAAATATAAAACAATAAAAATTTCAAAAATAAATTCTAATTATGAAAAAGATTCTTTTGAGTATAGTTGTAATAATATTCACATCTGCTAATTTTCATTTGAAAGCTCAAACACAGAAGATCGATAATTATGATTTTCTTGATTATGTTGTAAATAATCATAATCAAATCTTTGAGCCCTCTTGCATTCCATCAACTGTCGAAATAGTACTAAAGTATTGTAAGGTTGTAGATATTGATTTTTACGACTTGCAAAATGAATGGAAAAACAAAACGGATGGTTCTTTCAGTGACTTTGACAATAAAGAATTATATGGTATTACTTTTTCCCATAAATTTGATTTACCCCGGGATGCAAACTTTCCGATAGATAGTCTTTTTCAAACTATAGAAGATGAATTGAAGTCCGGAAGAAAAGTGATTATCTCACTTCCGTCAAACATGGGCTGGCATATGTTTGTCGTCTACAAACAAACGCCAGATGGAGAATTTGTTTCATACAGCAAACAAGGGAGTCACACATTAATACTTAGAAATACAAAAGAAATTGTGAAAAAGGTTAACGGTACGGATATCATGACTTACAGTATATGAGAATAAAATAGCAATACACAAAATGTAAATAAAGAAAGAGAAAGGACGGCAATAGCTGTCCTTTGTTAATTAATGAAATTATGAGGATTACATATCAGTCCCTATTACAGGGCTACCATAATATAGTGTACCTTAAATGATCTTTTATGGCTGATTCAAAAACAAAAGCCCGCTATATAAGCGAGCTTTCGAGTAGCACAGCCGGGAATCGAACCCGAATCTAAAGTTTAGGAAACTTCTATTCTATCCATTGAACTACTGCGCCATTATTGTCCCATAAGTTTTTTAGGACAGTGCAAAAATAAGAGAATTTCTGACACGAGGCAAATAAGAAAAAGATATTTCTTTATTTACTATATAATTCTCCATATTTATTCCTGTTTTGTAGAAATATCATTCCGCCTTGTTGCTATTTATCTAACAAATATTAATGAAGCAATAAAAGCCGTGAAATATATTTATCAAGTGGATTGAAAAGCCTATCTTTATAGCGATTTTTTTTGAAAAGATACCCGGTAGGGACACTAATAGAAATATAAATGTTTCAGATTGATGATACAGTAATCGCATCAGATATAATAGAAGAGAATTTTTTGTGCGACCTGTCTGCCTGTAAAGGCGAATGTTGTGTAGAAGGAGACTCCGGCGCTCCGCTCGAAGACGAAGAAGTTACTATAATTGAAGGCCTGTTGCCCGAGGTCTGGAACGATTTGTCTCCCCAAGCTCAGGATGTGATTAATGAATCCGGCGTTGCTTATAAAGACAGTGATGGAGAGATGGTGACATCCATTATCAATGGAAAAGATTGCGTTTTCACATACTATGATGAGAAAGGCATTTGCAAATGTGTCATCGAGAAGGCATACCGCGAAGGCAGAGTCGATTTCTATAAGCCCATTTCGTGTCATTTATATCCCATACGCCTGCAACGATATAAAGATTTTACTGCCGTAAATTACCATCGTTGGCGGGTATGTAAACCTGCCGTACAATTAGGTAATAAGAAAGGTCTTAAGATATATCAGTTCCTGAAAGAACCCCTGATTCGCAAGTTTGGAGAAGAATGGTATAACGAATTGGAAATAATTGGCGAAGAATATAAAAAGGAATTCAATAAAGAAAAATAGTATAACATTGTTAATAAATAGTGCCAAAATCTATAAATCAAAAATTATATGCATCCTTTATCTCAGTTTAAGTATTGCCCAAAATGTGGATCGGATAAGTTTGTAGAAAATAACTTTAAATCTAAAAGATGTGAAAACTGCGGTTTCATTTATTATTATAACACTTCTTCGTCAACTGTTGCCCTGATCATTAACGATAGTGATGAATTGCTTGTGGCCACACGGGCACACGACCCGGCTAAAGGTACGTTAGACCTTCCTGGCGGATTTGTCGATATGAACGAAACAGGGGAGGAAGCTGTTATACGGGAAGTGAAAGAAGAAACCAATCTGGATGTCACCAATATCGAATATTTGTTTTCCATACCCAATAGATATGTTTATTCGGGGTTTGAGGTGCAAACTTTAGACCTGGTGTATCTGTGTATGGTAAAAAATATAGAAAATCTGAGAGCTGAAGACGATGTAGCTGATTTGCAATACATAAAAATCGCGGATCTGAATCCCGATTTATTTGGCTTGCCATCGGTGAAAGAAATTGTAAAAAGAATACAAAAAAAGAAAATATGAAAAAACTGTTAGTAGCTTTAGGTATTGCATTAAGTCTGCAATTTGCTTATGCGCAGAAGTCCGTATATACGGAATTACCCGACAGGCTTTTTTCTCAGGGTAAAGAAATGTTCCTCGACAACAACTATGTCGGATGTATTAGTACGCTGGAAAAGTTTAAGGCAAAGACAAAAGACAAAAAAGAGATACAGGAAGCCGAATATATGATTGTCGGTTCCATGTATTATATGGGTAAAGAGGATTCAAAGGATTTGCTGGAGAAGTACCTGAAAAAATATCCTGAAACTTATCACCGTAATCAACTAACCTTTTTTATAGGATCAACATATTTTGCCCAAAAAGACTGGGGCAATGCTTTGTATTGGTTTTCACAATCCGATATGGATTATCTGAGCCTGTCGGAGCAGGAAGATTATAGCTACAGGCTTGCCTATGCAAACCTTCAGGCAGGGAGCAGAGACGATGCCAAACGGCTTTTCGGATTACTAACCCGCAATAGTGGCAAATATAGTGAGCCGGCTTCCTACTATCTGGCTTACGCCAATTTCCAGGATGGCGAATATGAACAGGCTGTTCCGATATTCCGTCGGTTAAAAGCGAAACCGGAGTACAAAGAACCGGCATCTTTTTTCCTTATTCAATCTGCATTTCTACAAAATGACCTGAATGGAACAATCTCGGAAGGGCAGGATTATCTGTCGGCGTATCCGAACAATGTGAACTCCATAGAAGTTTACCGGTTATTAGGAAATAGTTATTACCGTCTGGGAAATACATCGAGCGCTATAAACAGCTATGAGCGCTATGTGGAAAGTACCAATAAGCCTTTCCGCAACGATATGTATCAGCTGGCAGAGGCTTATTATCAGACAGGAGCATATTCTAAAACCGTAAATGCACTAAAGCATGTAGCTTCTACTGACGATCTGCTGGGACAGGCAGGATATATGCTCCTCGGCCAGTCGTATATTAAAATTAATGATACGCCCAATGCTATCATGGCATTTGAAGCAGCTTCACGTGTAAGCTTCGACCGCACAATCAGTGAAGAAGCTCTTTACAACTTTGTAATGTTGATGAACCGTAATGGTGCTTCCGGTTTCGGGGAGGCAATTACGGCATCTCAACGTTTTCTTACCCAATATCCGAATTCCAGATATACGGATGAAGTAAATGAGGCTCTGGCAAGTACTTTATTGTCTTCAAAGAATTATACTATGGCTTTATCTGCCATTAACTCTATTAAGTCACCGGGGAGACAGATATTGGACGCTAAACAAGCTATCATGTATCAGTTAGGCGTGCAGGATTTCATTGACGGTAAGTATGATAATGCAATCAATCAATTCAATAATACAATTACATTAGGTAATTATAATACCGAAGTCAGAAACGAATCCTATTTCTGGCGTGGCGAGGCTTTCTACAAACGTGGCGATTATCAGTCTGCTGCACGTGATTATACATCTTATGTATCGAATGCACCCCAAACGAAAGAAAATTATGCGATAGCCCTCTATAATCTTGCCTATACTGAGTTTAATGTAAAGAATTATAACAAGGCGCTCAATAGTTTCAGAAAATATACTTCGGCTGAGAAAAATCACCAGTCACTCACTTATTCGGATGCGCTGAACCGTATCGGTGACTGTTATCTATACAACCGAAACTTTTCACAGGCCGAAACCTATTATTCTCAGGCTGCAAGCGTCAACCCTAAAAACGCAGACTATGCCGAATTTCAAAAAGCATTTGTGCTGGGTATGCAACGCAATTATGCCGGAAAGATCGCCGCATTGAATAACATGATGTCAAGGTTCCCAAGTTCGGAATATTACGATGATGCATTATTTGAGAAGAGCAGGGCGCTGGTAATGATGGACAGGGAATCGGAAGCCATTACAGAGCTTGAACGGTTGTTGCGCGATTATTCCCGTTCAAATCTTGCACAAGAAGCCGGAATTCAATTAGGGCAATTATATTTCAATACCAATAATCCTCAAAAATCGATAGAGGCATATAAGAAAGTTGTGAGCAACAATCCTAATTCGGAAGAGGCTCGCACAGCCATACAAAGCCTTGAGGCGGTATATAAGGATATAAATGATATAAACTCGTATGCTTCTTATGTAAACTCCCTTGGTAGAGGAACTATATTATCATCCAGCCGCCAGGATACTTTGACTTATCTTGCTGCTGAAAATGTATATATGAAAAACCGTAAAGAGGAAGCAGTAGGGGCATTTAACAAATATCTTCAATCATATCCTAACGGGGTATTTGCCAGCGATGCACACTTCTATTTAGGTAACATGGCATTTGATAACAAGAATTTCGATCCGGCATTGGAACACCTCAAAATGGTGGTTAATTCCAATAACCGCAAGTATATGAATGAGGCCTTGATAATAGTATCGGGTATCGAATTCGATAAGAAGAATTATGAAGCGGCTTATGCAGCATATGACCATTTGAGTATGGTTGCCAGTACCAAAGAGAACAAAGACATCGGACGCCTTGGTATGCTCCGTAGTGCGTATCTGATGAAAAAAGACAATGAAGTGGTCAGTGCAGCGGATAACCTGTTGAACGAAGCTAACCTGTCTGGCGAAGTGAAAAATGAGGCACGTTTCTACAGAGGGCAGTCACTTAAGAACCTTGGGCAAATGGAGAAAGCTTTGACTGACCTTAGAGAAGTAGCCAAAGACACCCGTACGGCTTTTGGAGCAGAGTCTAACTATCTACTGGCAGATGCTTACTACCAAATGAAGTCGTATGATAATGCAGAAAAACAGGTGCTAGGCTTTATGAAGGAAGGTACTTCCCATCAGTATTGGCTTGCGCGTGCGATTATTCTCTTATCTGATGTTTATGTGGCAAAGAGTGACAAATTCCAGGCACGTCAGTATCTCGAAAGTTTGCAGGCAAACTATAAAGGGACAGAGGCTGATATAAAAGAAATGATTTCAACACGCATTGCAGCATTGAGAAACTAATAACGGATAGTATAATACAGAAAAAAGAATAATGATGAAAACAACATATAAATTCATTTTTTTAATTAGTTCGGTTATAGTTAGCCTGAGCGCTGTAGCCCAAACCAACAGAAGTGACTCTGCCATGAATCGACAGGTCTTGTTGGAACGTGAATACAATCCTACCCTACAGGGGGCATCAAAGGTGAATACTACTCCATCCATTTACACACCTGTAATAAAAGGTAAGGAATTTAACTTTATAAGTACTACTCCCCAAGTGAAAGTGGATAACAGCCAGATAGGGAGTGCGCAGTCTGGAGATATACGGACGAATATAGATTATAGTAAAAAACGTGGCTATCTTAATTTTGCTGCCGGTACACATGGCAATCTTGATGGAGCTGCGGGTGTCAGAATCGTTAACGCTACAAATGATCGCTTAGACTTGTTTGGCACATATGGAGCAACTAGCGGAACGGTAGATTTTATAGATGGCAACAAATATATCTACAAGGATGCCAAAGCTAAATATTCAGCTTTGGATATTAATCTGAAATATCAGCATACATTTGAGCCGTCCGTACTGACTCTAGGGGGATCATTCTATAATACATCTTATAATTATTATGGTAACACTTTCCTTACTCCTGAAATTTCAGCTTTCCCCTATGATATTACATCGAAGCAGAATGTAGATGTTTTTAGCTTCAATGCAGGATTGAAGTCCAGTGACAATAATCAGGGAGAACTGAAATACAACGCCACTGTCAACTATCAAAACTTCAAGAGTAAATACGGCATAGCGCCGGAAGAGAAAGGGCCTAAAGGCGGTCAGTTTGATCTGGGACTGGAATTCGGAGCTGCATTTGATTCTGATAAGCTGATAGGTATAAAAGCATCATTGATGAATCAAACGTATAGCAACAAAGATGATTTTTATTTGGGAGATACCGCTTATCACTCATTCTCCAATGTTACAGCAACTCCTTATTTCAAGATGGAGGGCGATAGTTGGAATATAGATCTGGGATTGAATGCGAGCGCGTTATTCGATGTAAAAAATAAGCTTCATGTGTCTCCGAATATAAAAGCTGAGGCCAGAATATATGATGTAAATGTGCTTTATGGGGAAGTGACCGGAGGAGTAAATAACAATACATTTTTAGACATTTTGCAGGAAAACAGATATGTAAATTACATGGGGCGCGTGCATTATTCAAAAACGTTGTTTGATGCTAAGGTTGGATTCAAATCGGGTGTCATTTCGGGTTTTGAATTTGATCTGTTTGCAGGATATAAAAAGACAGATGACGATCATTTATATATAGCAACTACCTCCTATAATGCGTTAGCCCCTACAGATCCGTCATGGGGAAATGTAGGTACACCTATCTATGCCGATATCTCGACAGGACATATTGGAGGAGCTCTTAAAACGACTCTGATTCCGGCTACAGACTTATCTGCAAAGATTACAGGCTTTTTCTATGATGTTAAGAATAGTGATTTTGATAAAGCTTTTGGTCGTCCTGCTTTTACTGCTCAATTGAATGCAGATGTAAGACCGATAGATAAACTTACCCTGTCTCTCAATTATCTGTATGCAGGCGGAAGAAAGGCTTTGTCACATAGTCTTGTTGTGGGAGAACAATCCATTGTCAGCATGAAAGATATTAACGAACTTAACCTGAGAGCCGAATACCAGATTATGGATTGGATATCGGTAAATGTACGGTTAAACAATGTGTTCTCTCAAAAATATGAACTACAATATGGTTACCCATTACAGACATTTAACGCATTGGGAGGAGTAGCATTCAAATTCTAATTTGATATCTTAATTAACAATATAAACAAAAAAGAGAATAGAGGTGGTTATTTACTGCTTCTATTTTCTTTTTATGTGAATAGGACTTTAAATGGCGGGCTATCCCACCCGAACGAAAGAAAAGCAATAACCGAAAGCAAGTCAAAAATGAACAAAACGAAAGGTATAACAAAATATTTGTATAAAATTTTAACAGGCTCAGAGTATATTATTAAAAAATACGTATATTGCAACATAATTCTGTAACGATGGATGATCTCTTCTGGATGAATTTATTTTAGCTCTAATATCTGGTCTTAAATTAGCCACCGAAAATTAACATTAGATGAGTTCCACATTCGTTACATGCAAAGATGTTTAGTTTTAGTACTAAAGACTCACAGGAGGGGAAATCAATTATAAGAGTCTACGGTTCTAATATATTGTTTTTAACTTGTCGGTTTCTTATATTTTCACAAAATCAGTGAATATGTTTGATGAGACTCATCATTACACATTCATTTTCACAAGATGGTTTCATATTGAATTTTCTGCTAAAAGATAAATACAGGCAGGATTCTATGAAAATACAGATGGCAAGAGACAAATGTCATCAAAACTATTTGACTAAGCGAATAGGATAATTAGATGTAAATAAGCTATTGGTTGCGTTCTGTAAGCAACCCTGAAGATAATCAAAGGACTCAAACACTTATAATACACGTTATAAACATGTATGCTATGGAACTTTTATACAAGAAAGGGCATTTTAGATGCATCAATTATGAGCAGTACAAAAAACCTAATATCAGGGTGCCCTCGATTGACGAGGACAAGACGTTGGATAGCTCTCCTTTAGCTGAGAAATGGCTCTTCCCCATAAAAGGGAAAATACTCTCTCCCTTTATTATATCCCCAGACTATCTGAGTAATAGAAGACAAATATTGTACTTACCTTCAGGTACTTTGCTTGAATGTAGATCATCAGAACAGATTATATTACTTGCAATGTGTATAGAAGAATATTCGCAGTTTGGTAATCATTATAAGTTTAAGCACTTAAAAAAAATATAGATCTCGGATAACAAAAAACACCTGTTATAACGAGCTGAGAGAGTGTGTGTCTGTTCGAAGATCATATCTCAGATGCACTATGAGCTGTGATGCTGTGGAGCAGTATTTAAATTTGGAAAACAAAATCTTACAAAGAGGTTAAAGCATAAGCTTCCCTCTATCATGAAAAAGGAGGATCGTTCTATAATATTCAGATATTTTTATCATCAAACCAGCTTAAAGGTTCTTTTATTAAGCATTCATCAAAAGTAAGTGAATTGTACTATTTATAATTTTAAGGGAATATAGTAAGACCTAAAACCAAATAAAGAAAATGGTGTAAATCTTGAAAAATTGGCAGATAATATGGAACGATCCGTTTTAAAGTTTTGCATATTTTTGTCTTAAATAAGTTAAGAAAAGAATAGCCGGATATTTTGAAGAAGGTAGACGTACCTATATAAGACAATAAAATCACAGTTCTAAGACACTAATATGAAAAGGCTTCTTAATATTTTATTATTACAAACTAGGCTTGCGGATCAAAAATAGATTTGCGCAGAGGGTATTTTTACTATCTTTTTCACTTTTATTGAAAAAAGTGAGCCTATCCTTTTGTTTTTGCCGGAAAATATAGAAATAAAATCTACAGTAAGTTGGATATAATAAACATGATTTATTAAATATATCTCTATATATATATTCAATTAGAATGTAACTTTTTTGGCAAGAAATAATTGTAAACTAGCTACTAGGTTGCGTCCTGTAAGCAACCATAATAAATAAACTACAAACGCTTGTGATACACAGCATAAATTGCATGTTATGGAACTTTTATACAAAAGAGAACACTTAGGATGTGTCAATTATGAAGATCATAAAAGGCCTATGGTCGAGTTGGTTTCGATTGATAAAGATGAGCCATGGGAAAACTTGCCTTTAGAAAATAAGCTGGTCTTCCTGTTAAATGGAGAGATTAAATTTTCTTATGGAAAATTCTCCGATTGTTCAATTAATAAGAAACAGATATTTTATCTCCCTTCTGACTATCTGTTTAAGTGTAAAGCATTAGAACAATCTACTTTACTTCTGATGTGTATGCGTGAAAGTACACAATTCTGTGATAATTTTGATTTTGAAGATCTTGCGAGATTTCCTTGTAAGGAGGAACCGGGCAACCCGGGTGCTGGCTCAGATACAACAAAAGATATAGTTATAAATGACATTGAAGGTTTTACCTCTCAGGAAAGCATGCCGAATACATTAGAGATCAACGATGTTATGGAACAATACTTAAATTTCCTGGAGCAATGTATAACGGTAGGGTTGAAATGTAAGTTTTTTTATTCTATAAAAGTCAAAGAATTGTTTTATATATTCAGGTGCTTTTATCCAAAAGAGAAGTTAAACCGGTTCTTTAATCAAATATTAAATGGCAGCAGTGAATTTGCTTCATTCATAATCCAAAATGCATATAAATATAAATCGGTAACCGAACTGGCTCAAGATTTGAATTATACGGTGTCGGGATTTGAGAAACGATTTAAACGGATATTTGGAGCTTCACCCTACAAATGGATGACGCAACAAAAAGCCGAAAAGATATTTCATGAGATAAGGGCGACAGAACAGACATTTAAGCAAATAAGTTATAATTTCGATTTCACCTCTTTGTCTCATTTTAATGATTTTTGTAAGTCAAAATTTGGACGCACACCCGGGGAAATTAGACAAAATAAGCGGAATGGCGGAAATGTTGAATAAGTGGGAGATAATACAAAACGGCTTATTATAATCTTTTATATAATTTTGTATTACTAAGTTAAATAAAGGATCTATCACAAATAAATCACAAAATGGCTAATTTTTTACTATTATTAAAACATATCATTAACCCAGAATAATTAGATTTTTTTTGAAGGAGACTCTCTCTTATTAGAGAGCTATATTATTGATGTGTAATCGGGTATATACTCCTTATCGGTATTAACAAATATTTACATTTGGTAGATGTTTGCAGTGGTTCCTATGTCTTCACATTCTTCTGAAACAGTATAAATAAAACATATAAGCTAAACTCTATTATAAATTATTTTAATAAAAATGACGAACATGAAAAAAGTATTTATTAGTCTGCTTTCCCTAGCCTTATTGTTCTCCGCTTGTGGGAGCGATGAAGATACGGGTACAGGGACAAACAAGAAAAATGGTGAATTAAAAGCCAAGATCAGTTTTGACGCTATTGCACAAAAGGCAACCTCCTTATCTACTGCTATTCCAAAAACCAGTTGGGATAATGTGAATGAAATACAAATGTTTTTGTATGATAAAACTAGCGGTGAGGTGGCTTTTTCCAGAATTTTTGATCCACAGGATGGAGGTGCAGAAAAAATATTTAAATGGACTAACGTTCCTGAAGGCACTTATGAACTGGCGCTTGTTGCCAATATTAATAGCAACATCGATCCTATCGCAACATCATTAGATTATGGTGTGAACTGGATTAAATTGGATCAATATAATGTTGAGAATAAGAAAATCAATTCTGAGATATTTATTGATTTGAAGAAATCGGCCTTCCCTGCAGGACATGACTTCGAAAACGGAGATGTGGCTTATGCGCCTACATCTGAGGTGTTTACAGCATATAAATCGGATGTGACGATAGTAGAAGGGGTATTAACTGATCTTGCTACTGCCGGCGAATTGAAATTGAGAAGAGAAATTTCTCTTATGCGTGTAAGAATTGATAAAACTGATAAGGAGGATGCTCCTAAATTAAGTGATGTAGATTTCGCACACGCTAAAAACTTTATAGTAATACACAATATGCCGGTAGGAATGGGACTTAAACTAGGCTCATTTGCCGGAGGTGTATATGCTAGTTCTGACGATGACAGAATAATGATCGGTGCTGAAGGTACAGGGACTTTCAAAACTGCTAATCCTGCTGCAGCAGATTATAATCCGGTTCAAATTATCGATACTGAATTTACTCTTTGGAATGATATCAGGGTATTGCCTAATGCATCAAGAGCAGAAGGTAAAGCTTCAGACGCTGATGCTACTGCATCAAGAAAATACTACATCGTTCTTGCTGGTTGGGCTCCTAAAGATTATGAATATGCAGATGGATCAATTGCACCAGTCGCGCAACCTGTATACTGGTTTGGTACTATAAACGGCGTATTCTCTCCAAACATAATACGTGAAGTAAACTTGACTATTACATCAAAAGGTTACACTGATAATCCGTATAATCCGGAAAAAACCGGAGGTTTGAATATCAAGGTGGGATCTCCGGAAGATTGGAACACCAATATCGAACGTGAAGATCATAATATCTAAGTCTGGACATCAGATATTGATAACAGGTTAATTGAACATTATACTTTACCTTAATTATAGAGCAATGCTTCTCTTTTATGAAGCAGAAGCATTGCCCTTAAGGTAATCTCATACTGAAAGTGTTTATCTTATCTAAAATAAAAATGATTAAAGAATATCACATATCAGGTTTTTATCTACTAATCGCATTATTCTTATTACTGCTTGTTACATCTTGTACTTACGACTATTTCGAGGATGAAACAAATTATGTAGTATATATTCCGAAAGCAGATAAGAATGTCAGGACGGAAGACTATAAAGTAGAGGATGTCAACATTCTTATATATAACGGCGATCTGCAAAAAGAAAGATATTCATATCATCCATTTGCCGAAAATGCCCGTAGTATATATGGAAACTTTAATTTCAGACTTTATCCGGGAACCTATTCAGTATACAATTTTACAGAACTGCAAGAAACAAGCCTAATAGATTTGAGTTCACACAGTCAAGCCCGATTTGAACTGAAACAATCTGCTGATGGCCTCTATTATGAAGAGCCTCAGGCAATTTATGTAGAATATAAAAATCCGACCATTCACTTTCCTGGCCCTTTGGTCATAGATACAGTGTTGTTCGAAACAAAATATACAGGGCGTATTTGTATCGCCTTCAAGAATCTAACTAAAATAGATCCTTCACTAACATATAATAATATCAAAAAAATAAAGATTGAAGCACGGGGTATAGGTGTAACTCAATATCTATCGAAAATGGACGTAATTACCGATAATACCCGGTCTTCGCGGAAAACACCTGATGATAAGATGCTATTGACATCTACACCTTTTAAGCTTGAATATAAAGATTTCGAATTTGGTGTTCAAAACAATTATTATCCTTCACCTGATCTTTCTCAGGAAGGGAGAGAATTTGAACCTATTGATCTCAACTTAAGCTTTATAGGGCAAGACGATACTTCACTGTCCTATTTAAATATAGCAGTTAAAGATAAAAACAGAAATCCTGTTGTACTCCATATGGATGAGACTCTCGTTGTTGAAGTTGATGGGAATAATATCACCATACTTCGTCTCGATAATTTAGAAGAGTGGAATCCTCAGATAGAATCGGAAGACGATTCGGATCCAAGCGGTGGAGGTATAAGTATATAAAAAGGAAAATATAGAGAATATCCATTAATATATTTTATTCAATGAAACGTTTTTTACTACATATTTCTATAGCGGCGTTGCTGGTAATGTTTTTCTGTTACAGTCAGGAAGCCCGGTCTCAGGCGATAAAAACAAACGCACCCTTTATTCTCACAGGTAGCCCCAATATCGGAGTAGAATGGTCTGTAGGGAGGCAGTTGACAGTAAACGCAGATGTAATGTGGATGCCTTATATGTTCAAAAAGAACGAAGAAGTATTCAGGGTACTTGTCGGCAGCGTAGATTTCAGATATTACGTCAATCCTAAATATTACTATACTAATGACTTGTGGGATGGTTTCTATATAGGGCCGTATGCCATGGCTGGAAATTTTAATATCGGCCTGAAAGAAAAAGATGATGAGAAAACAAGTTATCGGCGCAAAGGATGGGGAATATCGGCCGGAATTTCTGTTGGATACAAGTTTTATCTCTCCAGCCGTTTCCGTATCGATACTAATATAGGTATAGGATATGCTCATTTACAATATGATAAATATGAGTTAGGGGGACAATATGCTGATTTTAAACTTGAAAGCAAGAAAACAAAGAGCTATGTAGGCCCTACAAAAATAGGTGCGTCGTTAGTATATAATATATTCAGATAAAATATAAAACGATGATTCACAATATATTAAAACGAATTATATTCTTATCCCTTCTTTGGGTACTTCCTTTAATTATATCGGCAAAGGATATAAAGAAAGAAACAGAAGGAGACCGGAGAGCTCGAGGACTGGAATCACAGGCTGACAGAAAATTCATTCAGCAGGATTTTGACAAAGCAATGGAGATCTATGAAGAGGCTCTTAAGCAACAGTTGAGTGTCGATTATTCTGCGGCATTGCATCTCAAAACAGCCCGGCTATATTTGACCTTGCTTGACTATGTTTCTGCAATACCGCATTATGAAACAGCTATGGCATTGTCTGAAGAGTTATTCAGTTCAGTTGATGTTTGTAATTTTTTGGATGCATTGCGTTTTTCGGGACAGAAGATGAAAGCTATAGGCATTGCCCGCAAATATGCTTATCAGGATACCTACCATGCAGATCAGCGATATCAAAATATATTACATGCATTAAATTATGAAGACGGATTTTTACCCGTTGGTACTCCTGAGTTCTCAATACGGGTATTGGATAATGCGAATACAGCCAATTCGGAATTTTGGATTGGGGTGAAAGAAGGGGAATATTTTTATGCCAGCAGTAAAAGCCGTTTCCATGATCCCAACAAAAAATTCTATCATCGCAGTGGCTACTTTTCATTGAATGAAAACTCAGAATATTCAATAAAAAATCAGGAAACGACTAAAAAGAGACTATTGGATATGATTCCGATTGACTTACAAAACGGGCCCATGTCATTTTCCCGCAATATGACCAGGATGGTTGTTACACAGGTATCTTACGAAAAAGGAGAAGGGATAGGTATGACAAAGCAAGGGCTCAGCACTTTTCAAACTAAATTGTATTATTCAAATTATGATGAAAAGCGCAAGGGGTGGTCTTCCTTTAAAGAAGCTTTTCCTCAAAAGCCGGGATATTCTTATTCTCATCCTTTCTTATTCGATAACGACAGGTCGCTTTTATTTGCTTCGGATATGCCCGGCGGATATGGTGGATATGATATATATGTTACACAATGGGACGATCGTAACAATACCTGGGGAGAACCGGTTAATCTGGGTGCTCAGGTAAATACGGAAGGAGATGAAATATCACCGGGAATATTCGAAGATATGTTTATATTTTCATCGAACGGGCATGTCGGTTTCGGCGGATACGATATATATGGTATAAGCTATGAAAATGGGCATGTAGTAGCCGGAAGCCTTGTACACTTCGATTATCCGATAAACACAGTTTTGAATGACTTTAGTTTACTACATATTGATGGAGACAGGGGATATGTGGTTTCTGACAGGAATGTTGCAAATAAAGATGACATCTTTTATTTCGAACGTAATAAAAGGGAAATAGAAAATAATAACCTTTTGTTCGGCATGTCCGAAGCTCAGGCAATATCGAATGGTTCTATTAATCTGGCCAGAGAAGAGAGAAAAATAAATGTTCCCAGGCAGATAGAACTGCCAAGCAGCCGGTTTATGGAACATATGGTGAGCGTATATTTTGACTTCGATAGCCATGTGTTAAGAGATGACACTATGTCCGAATTGGATACCTGGCGAAAGAAAATGGATTTTAATCAGGTAGATACACTTTTTATTGAAGGGTATGCCGATGAAATAGGCAGGGAAGAATATAATCTCAGTCTTTCTACAAAAAGAGCGAAAGAGGTGGCCGACAGGCTCGCTCTGCAGGGGGTTAACGTTGAATTTATGATTTTTGGAAAAGGGCAGTTACCCCTTAATTTACCGGATACTCTCGGTGAAAAAATATATAAAGAGGATACGCCCGGCCATAGTTACAAAGATCTTTTAATGAATAAAATCTGGCTGAATCGGGATGCGAGGCGCGTAGACATAAAAGCAATAACCAAATAAAAATATCACAATGCAATTTAAATGTAAATTATATGCCACTCTGGTGGTCATAATACTGTCGATGTTTTGTCCGGCAGTAGAATTGTTGGCCCAATATATGCCTGTAGTGTATGACAGGACATATGGTGAAGGTATGTCTTATCAACATGTTTGTCCTGTAAAGTCAGGAGAAGTAGCTATGATAGGGAATAATGAGGCGGTAACGACTATTACCTGGGTCAAAAGAGACGGAGAAACTTTATCTAACCGGACGTTGTCTAAAGGTTTTATTTCCATAAATAACACCTATCATATCGGAGACGATAAATTATTGATATTGGGGCAGTCAGAAGATTGGTCTCCAAAAAAGAAAAAGAAAAACAAAGAGGCATTCGGACGATTTATTATTACTGATAAAACAGGTGAAATTCTTACGGATGTATGTGTTGGAGAGCCGGGGAGCGAATTATTCTGTGGTGAGCAACTCAAGGATGGTAGCTTTGTATTAGGTGGTTATGAACCTCGTGCAGGAGGACTCCGTGCCGGAATGATTGTGAAGGTAGATGCAACCGGTAAAGTAGTATATAAGTATATTTCGGATGAAGGTGGCCCTTGTATCGGGTTCGATGTATTGGGAAGTTCTCGCGAATATATCCATGCAGCTTTTACTGCAGAAGAAGGAACCCTTTCTGTTGTTGTCAGATTAGATAGCAATGGCAAGCCGGCCTTTGTGACAAAATTGCAAGAACCTGACTTCCAAATGTGTAAAATGGTTACAACAGAGGATGATCATATTTTCCTTATAGGTAACAGTACAATTGCAGGCGGACGTATTATCAAGATCCGTCCCGAAGGGGATATTATATTCAGCAAAGAGATTGTGCCGGCTTCAAGCGAAACATCTTTGCATTACATGTCCCTTGCTAAGAATGGGAATGTATTAGTTGGTGGAAACGCAACCGACAGAAGCTACTATTATCTGTTGCGCAGCGATGGTACCGATCTCAATAAATATATTCTTAAGGGTTTTGTATCAGGTATGGAGATGGATCCTGTAACGGGAGAATCTGTTGTAGTAGGTTTCGATTCCGAGCGCGGACGTGGTACTATCATAGGTCTGTCCAAAGATGGGCGGCAAACATATCAGAAAGCTACAGACGGTAATTTCGACCAGGTACGGATGACTACAAATGGTATTTTCCTTACCAGTAGTTCAACAGGACGTGTATGTATGCTATCTGGTACAGGAGAATTACTTTTTGACCGGTATGCAATTGAAGATGAAAGAAAAGACTTTGAAGATATACTCTTTACTTCAAATGGAGACATATTATTTAAAGGTATGAAGAACCGCCTGATAAAATTGAGTCATGGTATCTATGTATCGGATGTGAAAATCAATAAGCCTGTCAATGGTTATACTACAGCTTTGTTTACAGTTACGCTTACAGGTTATCCTACTACAGAACAAGGTGCTCCGATACCTGTAAAAGTAGAGTATTTTACAAAGGACGGAACGGCAAACAAAGTTGATAATTATGGGCCTGTTCAGGGAAGTCTTTCGTTTGTGCCTTCAAATGATGGTACAGCACGGTACATGATAAAACAAGAAGTAGAAGTTCCGGTTAAGTCGAATAACCTGATGGAAGGACGTAAGATGTTCGAAGTTAATTTGGCTAATGTAGATCAGAGCTATCTGGTGAAACCGGTTGGAGTCGGAGATATTGAAGATCAGGAAGTCCTGGTTAAGATGATTCGTACAAAAGATGGTCTTGAAGGTGTACAAGATATTGAATATGAGTTGGGTATATTCAAAACTAATGGAGAAGAACTTATCAATGCTACCGGATCGGATATTATAGTAGAAGGTAGTTATGGTAAGGGAACCGCAGACAATCACGATTTTGATATGGGTGTGAGCCCAAGGATTGTTATAGGAAAAGGGGCATCTAATGGTACATTCAATGTAAAAACGTTAGAAGATACCCGCTATGAACTACCTAAGTCTGTGGTAATAGATTTCAAGAAGATATTTGCTATAAATGATGCTAATATAAATTTCGAAAGTTCAATGTTGAGTTGTATCGGCAATATAATAGACCAGCCGGCACATATTGCCATCACTTCATTAGGTGATCATGGCAGAATGAACAACATCGTTTCCGGATTTTATAAAGTGTCTTTGGTAAGAGCCTCTGACGGAGTATTATTAACGAATGCTACAGGAGGAGATATTGCTATTTCCGGCTCGGTCAGCCCGGAAACTACCGCAGAAGAAGGAAAGGATTTTGTTTTCACAAACAGGCATGATCTGCGTATCTGGGGAGATGGAAATCGGAGTGCGATCAATCTGAACGGTATTATCCTGTTCAATTCTGAAAAGAGTGGAGTGAAGAAACTGGTGGTAGGCATTGATTCTGTAAGTAAACCTGACAATGCTCCTGATATACTGATTTCGCCAACGGAATCTTCGGCAGGATTCTCAATCACTGAATAAACAATTTTTTTAAGTGAAAAATTAAACACTATTTCTGTTGAACCTAAAGGATTAAGTATGAAACCAATAAATGTTCCCATTGTCTTATCTTACCATTATGCTGAATTAAAAGAATTCAGCATGGATAAGGGATTAAGGAAAGATGCGGTTATTAGTAATAATACAAGGCTTAATCTTTTTCCTCATAATTACTCCTTTAGGTATAGGCAGAAAAATAATGTTATTGGAATTCCGGATACTCAGTATAACAAATGGATACATTTCGCATATAGCGATAGAAATAAATCGATATTGAAACAAGACCTGACCGGCATAGAAAACAGACATGTTATTGATAAGATACGTTCTCTAAACTATGATGAAATCTGCTGGAGTGCATTAAACTATGCCGGTTTGTCTTCAATGTCTTTGTAAAAGCGGGTAATCAAGAATAGTATAATGTCCAAATAAAAAATGGAAAAATGTATACAGATACTAAACATATAGTTTTAATGCTCTTGCTGCTCTTTCTTAGCTACTCATGTGCTAATGAAGATAATGGGATGTCAGAAGAAATTGTGCCGGAAGGACTCCAGTTAAAATTTGGAGATGTATCGGATAACATTCGGAACTATACAGATATTTATGTCTTTAACGGACAAGATCCGAAGATCAATCATTTCAATTATAAAGTATTAAATGTAGAAAGGTCGGGTAATAATCTGAAAATGGACATGAAAGTAGGGATGTGGAATCTTGTATTAGTCGGCTGTAATGAGATCGACATTCGTTCTAAGCTGATTTCTCCGGTGAGGTATCCTTCTATCAAAAGAGATGAATTACCAATGTGGAGGACAACACCCGAAAACAACATATTACCGGATGTTCCGGAGATACGTACAGCCTTGCTTGATGGTGTTGAAATATTACATAATCAGGATAAAGATACCCAAGCAAGTCTCGACCGGAATGTTGCAAAAGTGCGCGTCGTATTAGCAGACGGAGTGGGCTTCCAAATTGGTGCCGGACATACTTTCTCTTTAAAGAATGTGCCGACAACATTGGCATGGGATGGTAGCTTGTATCCTAAGGATGCTCCTGAGACAACCAGTTATGCAATGACTAAAGCGGTTTCTTTTTCGGCATCTGAGGATATTCAGGGACATCAAAAAAGCGATACAATAGATTTTATAATTCCGGCTCACCGGTCTTCTTCACCGGAAGATATTTCTACTCATAGGATTACGCTTGGTGTGAATTTTATTACAGCAGGAGGGCAGAATTTTGTAAGGGATATCGAAATACAGACTGTCCCAAAGACTAATAAAATACTATTACTGAACCTGACAGCCAAGGGTGGTGTAGAAGTTAAAGTAGATGTAAAGGACTGGGTTACCGTATATTCGTCCAATAGCTTGGATATGTATACTATAGAGCGTATTTCCAATACATCCACAATGGCAACTTATAGGATGAATATGAAACAGGAACGCAATTGGTGGGTAACACTAGAGGATACTGATAATTTTGAATTTGTAGATGAGAGCCGGACTTTCGGTCAATTAACCGCTTCACCTGTAGATATTCAGGTAATACGAAGAACTGCTGGAGGTGCTTTATCAACTAAACTTAATCTGCATATATCCGGATTCGACGGTTTACGTGAACAATATGACATTACTGATTTAGTACAATAAAAAAATAGCATTATGTATTTTGCAATAAGAAATAAATATTTCTGGACAATAAGTCTGCTTGCTGCCTTTTTTCTGTTTTCCTGTTCTCAGGAAATAGAAGATCAGGAAAACCGGATTGATCCGATTGACGGAAAGGTTCAGATTGCACTGCAAATGCCTTCCGGAAATAATAATAATCTGAAGTCGACAGAACTGGAGAATGAATCGATTATTAAAAATCTTACCCTGTTTATTTTTGAAAGTAGTACAGGAAATAAAGAATTTTCGATAAGAATAGATGTTCCTTACTCAGGCTCATCCTCAGAGATAGATATGACCCGTTGGGCAAGCGACCAGGTTATAATGATACTTAACACTACAATTCTTTCAGACTTAAACAAAACAAGAAATATACATATTGTAAGCAATATAGCAGAAAGTAAATTGGCCGGCGTCACTAACGAAAACAGCCTAAAAGGTATAATAACGGATGCTATTGCAGGCAATATCGCAAATCCGGATGAGGATAATCCGTTTCTGATGCATGGAATGATTGAGAATCATAACTTTTCGACTGATGTAAGGGCATCTGTTTCTCTTGTGCGGAATGTGGCTAAAGTAAGGATGACTATTAATACTCAAAACTTTACTTTTGGGGGTCAGAATATTCTATTAGCTCCTGATGCGGAAGATCTTTCAGTGAAAATAGCGAATGGTGCTGATTGCTCATATATCGTTTCCAGGTCTGCCAGTCCATCGGCAGTAGCTTACTATTCGGGGGCTTTCTCTACAGTTACCCCATTAGAAAGGGAAATTTCTTCCACTAAGTCCGTTACGAATCATTATATAAATGAAAATCTTCGTACCGCTTATAAAAAAGAAGAGAATGCAACAGCATTTATAATCCAGATTCCATACAAACAAGATGGTGGTACAGTGAAAACGGAGAACTATTATAAAGTGATGGTAAACCAGGAAAATGGTTATAAGATAAATCGTAATACGATTTATGATATAACGCTTAATATATCTTCTCTGGGTGGGGAAAGCGATGCATCTGCGGTATTGGTAGAAGGCACACTGAATGTATTGCCATGGAATGAAAATACACTGATATCGGATATCTCACAGACATTCCTTACTGTAGAGGAAACAATTACACATATAGGAGCATCAAAAGATTTCTATTATGAAACCAATGCAGAGGCATCAGATTGTTCTCTGGATCCGGCAGATGATTGGTTAACCGCAACTTTCGATGTAGCCAATAACATAAAACTGACTGCTACAGGAACTACCTGGACAACTCCAAGGGAGACAACCCTGAGTATAAAAGTAAAGAATCTGACTAAGGTTATAACAGTGAAGCAGGCACCTAATCCTGTTACTACTAATTCTATAACCATAACTCCCCGGGTTTTGTATTTGTCAGAAGTAGCTGTAACCAAGCATGCTTCAATTAATCTTCAACCAACAAGTTCTTCTTGGCTGAAAATAGGAGGAGATGCTTCGATGGCAACATGTAGTCCGGAATCGGGTACAGGTAATTCGTCAGTGACATTTACCAGCGGGTCTGCTTATGGTAATACTTACTACAAGTTTGCCAATCTGAACTCTATGGAATACGACAGTATTCAGATATGTAATTTGAACCTGATTGTACCGGATGAAGAACTGAATATACCAGGCGACGGCGGTAACTTTACTGAATATGTAACCGCATTGGGTGGAGACGCAAATTGGGTAGTAAAATCGAAATCAGACTGGATTACTTCAGCAGCTAATATCGGAGGAGAATTACATTTCACTATAGGAACTGAACCTAATGAAGCCGATCGTAACGGATCTATTTTCGTAGCCCATATCAATGATCCGAATTACACGAAAGAAATAAAGATATCGCAGTCAGCTAAGTATGTCAAATTTGAAGATTTTGATTATTTATTGATTACTTACGACTGGACTAATAGCACCGGGCGAGACATGGATACTGCCACTGAATTCATAAATACCGGAATATCATCGGTTGATAGACATCCGGTAGGATGGGGTTCACTGTCTTCTTATTACTATTCCGGGGCTCCAAATTCTCGCGATAACGGTCTGGCTTATGTTTATGATAGTAAAGGCAGAATGATTATACAGTGGGGTGGTGATAACCGCGCTACTTCGGGAAGTGAAAATATAGTGCTGTATATGGGAAATCTTATTGCTGAGGAGAACCTTGCAGTCTTTGAGCAAAACAATAATCAGAGGTATTTATATATCAATATATATGCTACATGGTATACTACTGCAGATATAAATAGTCCCATAAATCTTAGAATGAGGTCTTATAAGAATGGAACGATGAATAGAAGCACTGTATCTTCTTATACGAATGTGTTGTACGGAACCTTTACCAATTCCGGCGGGACTCTTGGTATTGACTGGAATGGCAATCTTAAGATTCTGTCTAAATATACCGATTTCAGTGATGCAAGCATATTCAGGACACATTATACTCCTATGGGGCATATCCGATACGATATATGGAAAAACGAAGCCGTAGCGACAATAGGCTCTGCATACACTCTGTTAGGACGTTCCGCAGCATCTGCTAAAAATGGAGCAGGTATTCCTATACTTCTGGGCGAGACGAAAGATGAGTATGGAGAAAGAGTGAGTAATATACTTAGAGGAAATAAATAATAAAATAAGTTTTTGCAATGAAACACTATATATTATATATCCTGTTGATTCTGACGTTCGCCTCGTGCGACCAGTCGGAAGAACCGGAAGTAGTAAAGTCGGAAGAAATAGATATACCCTTTTCTTTAAATATTCCGGAAGCCTCTGATGTGAGCCTGAAGTCGTCCGATGATAATTCGATACGCAGTATTGATTTGCTGATGTTCGATGCAAGCAACAACTTTTTGCAGAGAATACAAGTAAACAATGTATCGGGTGCCGGAGCAGTCAAGACTTTCAATGTAAGATTGGCTGCTACGGCTCAGGCCAGAACCTTTCACGTTATAGCCAATGGACGGGATCAAAACAGTGCGGATATTGTTAACTTCAGTACAGTGACTCCCGGTATGACGCAAAGTACAGCTATTCCTGCTCTGAAAACCAATATGTTGGCCGCAAATTCAGCTCCTGAACTTCCTCTGATTATGTGGGGCAGAGTCACTTTGCCGGGCATTACACCCACTACTACAACCGGAACAATTGATATGCTGCGGACTGTTGCCTCTATCCGTACCGAATGTGCAACGCCTACAGCAAGCAATGGGATGAATGATTTTTCACTGGCAGGATTTACGGTGCTCAAAACATCCAATATGGGCAAAGTCGCACCAAATGCTTATACCGATCCGGCAGTTACACCGTCTACTGTTAGTCTGATTTCAGGATCGGCACATATCGACTATACTGCTGCTTCCGGGACAGGAATCTGGGCAAATGCGACTTCTAACAGTACGCCGGAATTATATGTATATGAGCGGTCTAATGTGCTGGATAATACAGGACTTTCTGTCATCATTCGTGCCAGTTATAAAGGGGTTGACGGATACTATAAAGTATGGTTGAAAAATAATTTGGGACAAGTAATACATATAGTAAGAAATCATCGCTATATCATTCAGATATCTAAAGTGTCCGGCGCGGGGTACCAGACGTTACAAGAAGCTATGAATGCTACTCATTCATCTAATATTTTTGTCGAGATAAGCGATAATGACGATGATATTACCGACATTATTGTAGATAGTACATACAAATTGGGAATATCGTCTAATGCAATAACAATTACAGGCAGTGGCGAGCAGTCCATTGGTGCAGCATTGAAAACAAATACGTCAGCAACGCTTTCAATATCAAGTAATGTGTCCTGGATTACAAATGGAGGTTATACCTCCCAGCCCAACAACAGATATGCTATGAAAGCGACATTTGGTACAACGACTGTTAGCCGTAATGGCACTATTACCGTCAGGGCGGGAAATCTGACCAGAACAATTACCGTGACACAAAATCCTTAAGAATATAGTAATTAAATTATTAATAGGAAAAGCTATGAGCGACATTCAACAGATACTGATAAAGGAAAATAGCAACGAAAGTCATATACATCTATATAAAGTGGACAAATACTGGTGTGCATTTGAACGTTCGGCTTTTCATCTGTTTTCGATATATAATGTCGATGCTGTTTTTAAAGTAGAAGATACAGAACAGGATAATACGATGCTTGTGGCAATTGTAAAGACAGAGATCTGTAATATAGAGAATTCTCAGATTACGATAATTAAGGAGTCCGATAATGAGATTGTGATTGGTTTCCGTGCCAACTTGTATGGTTTCAAATATTGGAAAGAAAGTTTTACTTCTCTTTTTACCCGGAATCTGTTTACGAATTTAGATATCACATCGATACATAATTATAAAATATTACCCCTATAAGGATTATATATATGAGAGTCTTATTTATTATTATAATGATTATTGCTTCAGGTAATTATACCTGTCTGGCTCAGGGATTTGGAATAAAGGCAGGTGTACACCTTGATAATTCAGATATTAAATGTTCCGGTGTTGAAGCAGATCGGAAGCCGGGTTTCGAAGCCGGTGCTTTTTACGAACTGGCTTTGCCTGTGATGACTGCATGGAAGATCAATGTCGGGCTATCGTATTATAACAACAGGTTTAAGCTTCAGGACGATTATGGTAATAGTACCGGCATAACATATCATTTTTCAGAGAATAATCTAAAATTGCCTGTAACAATAAAGTATCAATTAGATTACGAGGTGATAAAAACATTTATCAGCGGAGGGGTTTATTCTTCCTATATGTTTTCGGGGAAGATAAAAGATAGCGAATCGAGCCAATCAATAAAATATGAGAAGAGCGGTGATAAAATAGATTATGGAGTATCAGTAGGCATAGGTGCTTTGCTTCTCTCTCATGTTGGACTGAATATCAATTATGATTTTGGATTTGCGGAAAGAAACATAGTCCTTGGAGACCAGTATGTATCAGCTAAGAACAGGAAATGTTCAATTTTATTAAGTTATATTTTCTAAATCAGATATACCATGTTTAATCAAAATAAGGGAAAAAGTTACAGTAAGCCGGAAACAACCTCGAAGGCACTCAGTATTTTATCCGCCTCTATCACCATAGTAGGTAAAATACAGGCAGAAGACGATCTGAGAATCGATGGTAATGTCATTGGAGATATTGTTAGTACAGGGAAAGTAGTGGTAGGCCCCGAAGGATGTGTAAGAGGGAATATTAAAAGCAAATCGGTAGACCTTAGCGGTAAAATATATGGAGATGTAACAGTCTCTGAAATTATAACAATGAAAGAATCTTCTTATTATAAAGGGGAGGTCAGGGCGCATAATATAGAAATTGAAGCGGGAGCCAGTTTTTATGGCAACTGTATGATGGAAGAAGAAATCGAAGAGAATAAAATTATTGGTCTCAATAAAATTGAAGAAAGGGAACAAGTAATAAGTGTCTCCAAATTAGTTGAGAAATAATAATCCGGAATACGTAGATAACATTAGTAGAGTTCGCAAGTCTACGTGTAGTTTTGTAAAGTTTGTGTTGGAGCCATATAGGCTGTGAAGTTTGTATGGCTTGTTTTTTTAAGTATTGGTTTGTATTTGCATTACAAGGATATGTAATGTCTCTAAGATAAAGCTCTTAAATTGATGAATAACAAGATAATGGAACGGAGATGATAAATATTAAATTTATTTTATTGATAATGCTTGTGTTATATGCAAGTCCGGGTTTTTCTGTGCCAAAAGATGATGATAAAAACCAACAAAAACCAAAGTCGGATAGAAAAATCCTGGTAGAGGAATTTAAAGACAGAAACACCGGATGTGAGATTACATATGAATACTATAAAGATTCCAGCGGAAAAAAAATCATGCATGGCAAGTATAAAAGGCAATGGTCTTTACCTAAAGGCCATAGAAGTAATTGGTCGGGGCGGGAAATGATTACGGCAACTTTTGTTGAAGGCAGGCTGACCGGGACTGTGATTATTAATTGTGAGAAGTATAGATGGAAAAAGAAAAATGAATTTATAAAGGGCAAAGGTCGGAAAGTAACATTAGTGGCTATAGAGTCATATCAGGCCAATAACCTGAAACTGACAGTAAAGAATGATACTCTGGCGGGGAATTTCAATTTCGAATTAGGTAATCTGAAATACGAAGCTATGGGAAAAGTCAATGAACAGGGTGAGATGCAAGGTAAATATACTCTTTATAGAAAGAATACTACCACCCAAACAGATAACGCTAAAAATATAGCAGAAGACTGGGTTGTCGAGGAACAGTATTTATGTGATCCTGATTACACGTATCGTGATGCTGTTCCGAAAGTAAGTGAAGTAAACCTGGGCTATACAGCTACCACTAGAGGTGAGCAAATACGCATCAAAATACCCAGATTGAGGTTAAGCTTAAATCCAATGTAAAGAGTATAGAACCATTTAATATATAGTTAGAGACAATTTAAATATGGGAAGAAACGATATAAAAAGGATTGTGCCGGGATTGTTATTTATTGGAACAATAGTAGTAATGGCCTTTAATTCTTGCTCGTCAAATAAAAAGTATGGTTATCGTCAGCTGGAGATAGAAAGACTATTCATGCAGACAACAAAACCGGAAATTGATTTTCTGGATGGCGGAGGAATACAAGGACAAGGTGGCCCGAGAACAATAACCGAAGAAGTATCATTCACCAGTCAGGAAGATCAGGAATTGGAAGAAAACGAGGTGTTTGCCAATCAGGCTGAGAAGTTGGATACCAGTAAAGTATATAAATTATCGGAGGTGGTAATAAAAGTAAAATCAAACTTTGCTCCCGAACGGGATGGAAAAGTAAACCTTGATTTTAATATAATAGCTTCGGTTGATGTATTAGATCCCAACTGGCGTTTAATCCTGACTCCAAAGCTTATCGATGGAGATTCTATCTGCCGGCTTGATACTGTGGTTCTTGTTGGCGAAGGTTTTCAGGATAAACAAATAAGTGACTACGAGGCATACGATGATTTTTTGTCGGCTATTGTCGATACTTCGGCATACGATTCCCTGTTCGTTAATTGGAAAACACTTTATAAAGAAATTCATAAGGTTCAAAGACGTAATTATAATGATTACCGCAATCAGTATGACCTGATAAAGGGGTATGAGAACTGGAAAAAAATGAACGAAATGGAATTCCTGAGTATGGAAGCCCTCGCTTTACGCCATAAAAAGCATATGTACAGTAAATATTGGCGAAAAGCTGAAAATCAGGTAATAAAAAATGCAGAGAAGGGAAAAAGTACGCTAGGCATTCATGAAAAGTATGATGAAAAATACAAAAAGGACTATTCTGGTTTTCTCAAAAACAAGTTCTCTCTGCATTGGCTCGACAGTATCCCTTTTGATATAAATCTGCATCAACAGAAAGACAGTATTTTAAAAAGGAGTCATATTCCCGGAAGATATAAGGAGATACACATGAATGGACTTACATTGGGTGATATCGAGGCAAAAGCATTTACGAAAGACGATTCGGTAAAAATAGCCAAACATCACTATTTAATAGATGAGATAGTCTTGAATGAGCTGAATATGAACAGAAAAGACGATGTGTTTAAAGAGATTGTAGAATTTCCATACCGTGCAGATAATAGTAAAATAAGGGTTGATACCCTGATTACAGCTGAAGATGATATTGTCTTCCACTACAGGCAGCCTTGGTCGGTAAGGCCGGGTATGAAAAATCTTAAAATAGTGTTGGAGTCGAGAGCAGAAGCCATAGACCGCTCTGTATTTGCATTTCCTCCATCTGATACATTAACTTACTTTATCGCTTCGTTATCTCAACTGGCAGATGGATCGTTGATTACAGAGCGGAAAAAGCTGCATAAGCATATGTTCGATAAAGGTACTGTTTATCCTAATTATAAAACACGGAAAGCTCATCAGTTTGACGAGGGTTTAAACTCAGGATTATTCGATAAACTTATCGAGGCTTATAATGAATATTCATCAAAAGAGGAGTATGCAGTGGATAGTATTATTATTCAATGTAGTGTAGACCTGATGGGGGATTGGGAAGATAACCTTAACCAGTCATCGCAAAGAGGAAGTTCAATCTCTGATTATCTGAAAAACAAGGTCAATGCACATGTGGTTGTTAAGCCAAAGGGTGAAGATTGGTCAACCCTGGTAAAAGAAATACAAAAACGGGATGATATGCCCAACTCTGCCGCCATATTGGAAATGCTGACGAATGCTGTATATCCGGACAAAACAGAAGAGGATATTAAGAAACTGTATCCGGCTGATTATAAAATAATATCGAAGGAGATATATCCTAAGCTTCAAAGGATTGACTATTTCATTGAAATTTCCAGAACAGATATAGATTATGATACAGTAAAAGAAACTTATCGCGAAGATTATGCAGAAGGTATAAGTTTGCTGAGGGGCGGGGAATATATGGATGCTCTGGAAATATTAGCCGGTTATGGAGACTATAATACAGCATTGTGTCTTGTCTGTATGGGATATAACGACAGAGCTCTCCCAATATTGGACAGATTACCGGAGTCTCCTAAAAATGAGTATCTGGCAGCTATTATTTTTTCCCGGAAAAGTGACGATAAAGAAGCTACTAAACGCTTAGTGAATGCTTGTAAGCTAGATCCGGGCCTTTACGATAGGATAGCCCTCGATTCGGAAGTAAATGATTTGGCCAACAAACTTAACTTATGGCCACGTTTAAGTAAGTATTAATTAAAGAATAAATTATAAATATAAGGTTATGAATTGTTTAAGGATAGTATTTTTATTCATATTCGTCCTGATCTCAGTAACAGTTTTTCCTCAATCGGAAGCAAAAAGCTCAATTACAACAGAATGGGTAACAATATCGATGGGTAAATTACAGAAGAAACCCAGGTTTAAAGAACCGATGATATCTGTCAAATTCATCCAGGAAGAGAACGTTCAATACATGCATCTATCATTAAAATACATGTTCACGGATGCTGTTTTCGAGGAAGCTGTTCCGGTTGAATATTATAAGAATGAGAGAATTGAATTTGTTACCGAAAAAGGAAAAAATGAATTAAGGGCCGTGAAATATGCAAAGGCCAGAAGAATGGCTTCGGTAGCTCAGAAAACTGCAGATATACGAGTGATTTTCTCAGGAAGCTTATCCTTTATGAGGGATAATTTAATAAAGAGCTTTACTGTCCATTTTGCACAAGGATATCAGAATATAGACATAAACACAGAAGAGGCTGTCCATATGAGGGATGTATATAATAAATTCATTTCTATGTTGCCGGCAACTAAACTGGCGGAAGAGTCTATTGTGAAAATTGAAGGAGAGAAACCAAAGTCCAAACAAGAAGAGACAAAATCTTCGGATGAAGATTCTCTGGAAAAACTCCGCAAGCAGGCTAAAAAATGGGGGAGGTAGAGAATGAGTAAATCAATCTATAAAGCCAAATTCAAATAATAGATATTGTCAAATATAATAAAAAGAAAAAGATATAATAAATTAAGACACTTACAAGTAAGCATTGCCACACAATAATAGAGTTCATTAAAAATATTCATGTAAATGATGAAAAGATATGCTTACGAGGAAAAAGAAAAAAGTAGTTTATTTATTTGCTTTTGTATTTATGGTCGGGGTTCATGCGGTGATAGATAAGTTGTGGGCAAATGAAGAAACAGTAAAAACAGGAGAGATCGCGGAAGAACAAAACAAAGTACACATAAATAAATGTATAAGCCGCATCTCATTTGATTTTGCTTATGTGCTGACTAATGATAACCAATTGGATAATACCGTATTTTATAAACCGGGATGTATAACTTGTAAACAAGTTATAAATGAGTTGAAATAGATATTTTGATTAACTATGTATAAAAATATCAATATTTATTCTTGCCTTGCGCTTGTGGTATACCCATTCGTTTTTGTAGGAGTGCTGACGTTTCTGTTTTTTACTTGTAAGTGTAATAAAGATGTGGAAACAGAAGATTCCGACTTAATTAATAATGAGAATACTATCAGTGAAATACATGAATTTCCGTCGGTCTTAATACCTTCAGAATTAGAAGATCCTGATACCCGGGCAAATTATTTGGTTACTCATTACTGGGATAATTTTGACTTTAATGATACGACCTATTGCCATCTTCCGGAAACGACAGAGCAAGCCTTTGTTAATTATGCTGAGGTATTACTACAGGCTTCGGAGAATGTAGCAATTTCATGCATTGGTAATTTGCTTGGTAAAGCCGAAAAGGAAATAACAGGATATATGTATTCATATTTTCTGGGATTGGCAATGAAGTATTTCTATAACTCAAATTCGCCATTAAGAAATGATTACCTGTATATTCTTGTAGCAGAATATATCCTTCAAGACCAAAAAAGTGATGAAGCAGCGAAAGAACGGGCACGTTTCGATTTATCTATGATGATGAAAAATCGTATCGGAGAGAAAGCTGCTGATATTTCTTACACTTTATATTCAGGTAAGACTGGCACACTATACACTATAAAAAGTCCTTACACATTACTCTATCTATATAATCCGGATTGTAACGCCTGTAGTGAGGTTATTGCTTATATTAGGGAATCGAGTTTGTATAATAAAATTTTGCAACAAAATCTCCTGTCTATACTGGCGTTATATCCGGATGATGATACTGATGTTTGGAAAAGAAGCCTTTCCGATATTCCTTTAGAATGGGTGAATGGCTATGATAGTAAGCGGGAAGTCGTAAGTAAATTATTATATGATCTGAAAGCTATACCTGTCCTTTATCTGTTGGACGAAGAGAAAAATGTGATACTAAAAGATGCAACGGTAGAAGAAATAGAAGGGTTTATTGAAAATAAAATATATCTCTCGAGAAAATAAACATAGTAGAGAGTAGATTCCATTGAAAAAATAATTTGTTGTTAATAACATTTATTCCCCTGATGCATTGGGCGTTATGCGAAATGTCAGGGGAGTGATGAAAGGACTGTTTTCTTTATCCTTATTTGGATATTGGGAAACAGTTCTTTTTCTTGTAAATTTGGGCTCAAAATATATAGGCCGATATGGAAATAGTTGAAATAAAGAATTATAGCCCCGAAAATTTGAAAGCAGTACAGAAATTTGCAGGTATCTTATTGTCTGAAGAATATATGCTTACAGAAGAGTTCTTTAAACAGATATTAGATTCGGATAACAGTCATTTGTTTTTTATATTAGAAGGTGAGAATATTGCCGGAATGTTAACTGTGGGTACATACAAAAGCCCAATAGGAGCGAAAGCCTGGATTGAAGATGTTGTAATTGATGATATGTACCGGGGAAAAGGCTATGGGAAGAGTATTGTAGAGTATGCTATCGACTATGTGAGGAATTCCGGTATTGATTTTCTCATGCTGACTTCAAATCCTACGCGTATTGCTGCTAATAAACTTTATCAGGATTTGGGTTTCGAACGGAAAGAAACAAATGTTTATAAAATGTCTTTCAAGAAATAAAGAATAATCTATGCTCATTAGTTGTGTTTGGTCGAATATATTTATAGTTTTGGTAATTATATATTATTCACTGGATCATTACCAATATTAAAAAGTATAATTAGATAAAAACAATAATCATTTGTTTATTGTTAAAAAAGTGTATCTTTACGAAGTCAATAAAAAAAATAGAGAGAATCTTGATAGTCTATGCACAATCTTCTTAAGAAATCTCAAAGAAATTATGACTCTGCTATTATACTAAACAAGGAGGAAAAATATTGTACAGTTCCTCATTGTGCCTATTATTCCTGCTATCAATTAATGATTTTTATTTGGGGGAATGATGGGACTAATTATTTTGGAGAAAACAGTCATAATAAATTCATAAATGAGTTTGCTAAAGAGATCCAAAGAAAAAGTCATAAGAAGAGTCAAATATTTAGTAATGAAATGCGTAAGCTTAAGATAAAAAGAGCACAAGCTGATTACTCAAAAAATGAAATACAAGAAGGAGAAAGTTCTTTTTGTATTAAAACTGCAAACAAAATACTTAATATATTAGATACAACATTTAAAAATATAATAGATGAGAGCAAATAAGAGTTTTATTGAAAATTGGATTAAAAAAATTGCTGAAGAGTTTAGTAACTTCACATTTAAATATGCAATTGTAGATAATAATGTATTTGTTGTAAAATATCCAGACAAATTGGATGACAATGATTATTTCATTAAACAAGTATCAAACTGTATTATTGATTTCTCTGATAGATTTGAAAATAGCGAAATAATAATTACTAATGATTCAGATGATTTCTTTGATATTGATGTTTTTGAATTTGTATATGGAAAGGAAACTTCTATTGAAAAACAAAAGATATCGAATCTAAACTTAAATGATTCTTATGTCTATAATTTTTATGAGTCGGCTAATATTTGTAAAACTAATTATGCATTTGCTGCCTAAGTTATGAGTAAAAAAGGAGAACAAGCATTATTTAGATTTGATGGATATTTAATTTCTAGATCATTAATTGAAATTGAAAAGAATAAAGTAAAACCTAATAGAGAGTTTGATATTACATTTAATCCATCAGGTATAATTTCAGATAAAGATTTAAATATTGATTTAGATGTATCTATTTCCAACAAAGATAAATCAATTATAATTTCTATTTTAATGAATGGTTTTTTTGTTTTTGAAAAAGAAATTCAGAAAGAAGTAATTAGTGGAAATCTATGTGCTAATGCGATAGCTATCATGTTTCCATATGTTAGAGCTTATATTTCAAATTTATCGTCATTGTCTGGTGCAGGTACTGTTTTATTACCCACTCTCAATTTGTCTAATTTAGGAGATGTACTAATGAATAATATAAAAGAAAAAGAATAGTATAAAAATACAATATGTAAAGGGGGCTTGATGCTCCTTTTTTATTTCTATAGTTTTAATTCCTGTTCCATATTTGAATTACTCATTTTTCTTAATAATACTTGATCTTTTTATTTTCAATTTATCTATAGTATGTCAATGGACTAATATGCTAATGTGCCAATTTAGTAAGTTGAAAATGGAAAATAAAGTAAAAAATGCTCTTTGAAGAAATTATCGAAAAAGTGTAACCTTTGTTACCTTTTAGTTAAAATAGAGAAGGGGGTATTGGAGATACTTCAATAAAACATAAAAGCCCGACAAAAATTGCCAGGCTTTTATATGTGTTTAATAATCAATACTTAGCACATTGAACAATTCACAGGTTTCAATTGTTTAAAAAAGTCATTTCCTTTATCGTCTACCAGTATAAATGCTGGGAAATCAACAACTTCTATTTTCCATATAGCCTCCATTCCCAGTTCAGGATATTCGAGACATTCAAGGCTCTTGATACTGTTTTGGGCAAGGATAGCAGCCGGGCCGCCAATACTACCCAGATAAAATCCTCCATGTTTCTTACAAGCATCCGTTACCTGTTGACTGCGGTTTCCTTTTGCGATCATGATGAGACTACCTCCATGTGACTGGAATGAATCTACATATGAATCCATGCGTCCGGCTGTAGTCGGCCCCATCGAACCGCTAGCATATCCTTTCGGTGTTTTTGCCGGACCTGCATAGTATATAGGATGGTCTTTAATATATTGAGGCAGACCTTCGCCTTTATCTATCCTTTCTTGCAGTTTGGCGTGAGCGATATCCCGCCCTACAATAATAGTCCCTGTAAGCGACAAACGTGTGGATACCGGATACTTGGTCAGTTCGGCAAGTATTTCTTTCATTGGGCGGTTCAGGTCTATTTTCACACCTCCGGCTTCGCCTGCTTCCCGGTATTGTGCAGGGATAAGGCGTGCAGGATTGTCTTCAAGCTTTTCCAGCCAGATACCATCTTTGTTAATCTTTCCTTTGATATTTCTGTCAGCAGAGCAGGATACTCCCATTCCCACAGGGCATGAAGCTCCATGACGAGGTAATCGGACAACACGGATGTCGTGAGCGAAGTATTTACCTCCAAACTGTGCTCCCAAACCAAGCTCTTGTGATGCTTTCAATAAACGAGCTTCCATCTCCAGATCGCGGAATGCACGTCCTCCTTCATTTCCTGAAGTTGGTAGGCTATCGTAATATTTAGTAGAAGCGAGTTTGACTGTTTTCAAATTGGTTTCGGCTGATGTTCCTCCAATTACGAAAGCGATATGGTATGGAGGGCAGGCGGCTGTACCCAATGATTTCATTTTTTCAACCAGAAAAGATTCCAGTTTTTCAGGAGTGAGTAGTGCTTTTGTTTCCTGATATAGATAAGTTTTGTTAGCAGAGCCTCCTCCTTTTGCTACAAAAAGGAATTTATATTCATTTCCCTGTATGGCATAAAGATCTATTTGAGCAGGAAGATTCGTTTTTGTATTCACTTCGTCATACATTGTCAGAGGTGCGTTTTGCGAATAGCGTAGATTATCTTCCGTGAAGGTATTATACACACCCTTAGATAATGCCTCCTCATCGTTTCCTCCAGTCCATACATTCTGTCCTTTTTTGCCCATAATGATAGCTGTACCTGTATCCTGGCAAAAAGGTAATACTCCTTTTGCAGATATTTCGGAATTTCGTAAGAATGTGAGTGCCACAAATTTATCATTATCGCTGGCCTCCGGATCTGATAATATTTTAGCTACTTGTTCTTGATGCTCAGGGCGAAGAAGGAACTCAACATTATGAAAAGCATGTTGAGATAAGAGAGTTAACGCCTCCGGCTCTATTTTCAGGATTTTTTGTCCTTCAAAATTAGCAGTTGATACATAATCTTTTGATAAGAGATAATATTCAGTCGTATCTTTTCCAAGAGGAAAAGTCTCCTGATATTTAAACGGAGGTGTTGTTGCCATATTTGTGAACTTTAATGATTAGTTAGATATGCAAAAATAGAAATTATAAACAACTTTTTCAAAAAATAGATTAGTGAAATTTTAAAAAATGAAATTTTTTCACTTTTTTTTCTTTAAGAAATAATCATTTTAGAATAACTCTGATAGCTAAATATTTACAATGATTGGAATATTTATGATGCTGATTCTCAATTATGTAAATTTAAATTAATTGCCAATCATTTTAATAAATATTTGAAAACCAGCGGGCTGTGTTGATTTTTTTTAGTATACAAAAAGAAAAAAATAACTTTCCCTTGTTTAACATTAAAGATATTATGTATATATTTGCTTAGTATTATGACCTATACTAAGCTTTTTTTAGTGAGTTGTAAAACAATTTATTATTGAATAGATGAATGCAATCAAAAGTATTATCTTAATATTTGTCCTCACAATTTTACCTTTATTTGCATTTGCCCAGTTTAGAGGGAATGTAACAAAAAGGCAATCGGAACAGATTGGTAAAAGGACTTATATAACAAGCACAGGCGATACAACATTGGTAGTGAATCCTCTTAGTCAGGGATTAAATAATGAATATACTAGATTTCTGTATACTGATCCTGAGTTGTCTGATCCTGAACTTGATTCTATTTTTTCAGATCCTACCTCAAGTTATTCCTCTTTGGAGGCTGCGGCTTTAGATATGAACAGGCTTCTGCGGGATATAGAAACGGGACAAAAGGAAAGTAAGGGAAACAATGATGCATTGGCATGGCGTATTGCCAACTTCAATAGGCAAGTGAGGAAAAAAGAGATGGAAGCCAAAGAGATAGCAGAAGAGCTTGTCAAAAAAGATCGTTCTGTCGAAGAACTTGCTGCCCTATATGTAATGTTTGGTGATCGTCCGACCTATTATATTAATGGTGTAGAAGTTCCCTATACAGTGATTAATCAATTATATCCTAATGAAATCATTAAAACAGATCGAAGGACTTCAGATACAGCATCGGGCAATCCGAATGGGGAAGTTTGGCACTCTGTTACAGAAAAAGCATTGAGCCGGATTAAATTGCCTATGGCAGTAGGTTATCAACGTCCGGATGAGATTACTGTATATAATGTGGGTGGTGCGCCAATGACGAAAGACTTATCTACTTATATGAAGGAGGTTCAGCGGGTTGAGCGCGAAAAAGCAAAAGCTGATTTGAAGGCTCTTCCTGTAGTAAGAAGAGAAATAGGTGCTGATGGAAAGCAGATAGATATTACTGTATCTGCACCTGTTGAATCAAAAGAAAGTATCAATCAAAGCCAGCAGCTACAGGAGAATACTTCTGGAACCCGTGTTATTTCAAGGACTGTAAATAGTCAGGGTGGAGAAGCTGCTCCGGCAAATCAGACCGAGACAGGACGAAGATCCGCGCCGGTAGTTCGCAGGTATACTAATGAGCCTACCACTAATTCCGCTCCGGTTCAGAATACAATTCCTGTACGGGAAAATAGTGACAATAAAAATGTTCCACAACAAGAGGTAAAAGAAAAAGAAGATGATAAACCTGCTCCTAAAAAATCGGTAAGAGCAATCAAGGAGAGGCAACGGAGCCAATATCAGGATGATATAGAAGACGATTTAGAGTAATTCCTTAACAAGACTCTCAATTATAACTGGGAAGTGCATATATTCTAATGTATGCACTTTTTTTGCAATATCCTCATAAGTATCGCTTATAGATACGGAGCATTTTTCTTGGAAAATAATTTGGCCTTCGTCGTAATTTTCATTAACATAATGTATTGTAATACCCGACTCTTTATCACCAGCTTCTTTCACCGCTTTGTGTACATTATCGCCATACATACCTTTTCCACCGTATTTGGGTAGAAGTGCCGGGTGAATATTTATTATTCTGTTAGGGTAAGCCTCAATCAGGTTGTGAGGAACTTTAAGCAAGAAACCGGCTAATACAATAAAGTCTATGTTTTTTTGACTTAGATAATCAAGCACATTGTCGGTAGTCTCAAAATCATTTTTAGAGAAAGTGATAGACTCAACCCCTAGCTTTTTAGCCCGTTCATGTACGAAAGCATCCTTTTTGTTAGAAACAATAAGGGCAATATTTATATCCCTATTTCCTCTGAAATAATTTACAATGTTTTCGGCATTAGAACCCGATCCTGAAGCGAAAATAGCGATGTTTACCATTTTAATATAAATATACATATCTGCACACAAGTAAAAAAAATGTGCAATTTTAACTATTTTGTCTGCAAAATATTTGCTTCATATGAATAAAAAACTGTTACTTTGCAGCGACAAAATTAGAAATAAAAATTAATTATTAATCAAAACTAAAAATTATGTCAGAAGTAGCATCTAAAGTGAAAGCAATTATTGTTGATAAGTTAGGCGTTGAAGAATCTGAAGTTACTGATACTGCTAGCTTTACTAACGATCTAGGAGCAGATTCACTTGACACAGTAGAATTAATCATGGAATTTGAAAAAGAATTTGGTATTTCTATTCCAGATGATCAAACTGAAAAAATAGCTACAGTAGGGGATGCAATCTCTTACATCGAAGCAAACGCAAAATAATTTTTTTTCCAATAATTAACTTATGGAATTAAAAAGAGTAGTAGTAACAGGTCTAGGCTCGGTAACTCCTCTTGGTAACGATGTAGAATCTACATGGAAAAATGCCATTGCAGGAATCAGTGGGGCTGGACCTATTACTCATTTTGACGCATCAAAATTCAAGACACAATTCGCTTGCGAGGTTAAAAACTTTGATCCATCTCCATATTTGGACAGGAAAGAAGTACGCAAATGCGACCGATACACACAACTTGCCATTGCTGCATCAGAAGAGGCTATTGCCGATTCAAAGCTTGATTTTGAGAAAGTAAACAGAGATAGGGTAGGGGTAATATTTTCTGCCGGAATCGGAGGAATCAAAACTTTCGAGGAAGAAGTTGGATATTATGCTACACACGAAGAAATGGGACCTAAATTTAATCCTTTCTTCATACCTAAAATGATATCAGATATTGCTGCAGGCCATATTTCCATTCGTCATGGTCTTAGGGGGCCAAACTTTGGTACAGTATCGGCTTGTGCATCGTCTACTCATAGTGCAATTACGTCATTTGACCTGATTCGCTTAGGAAAAGCGGATGTAATTGTTGTCGGTGGAGCAGAAGCTGCCATCACAGCCTCAGGTGTAGGAGGCTTCAATGCAATGACAGCTTTGTCAACGCGTAATGATTCTCCTCAAACGGCATCTCGTCCGTTTAGCGCCAGCCGCGAAGGGTTTGTTATTGGCGAAGGTTCTGCTTGCCTTATTTTTGAAGAATTAGAGCATGCATTAGCTCGCGGAGCAAAAATATACGCTGAAGTTATAGGTGGCGGTATGTCTGCCGATGCATATCATCTTACAGCTTCCCATCCGGAAGGATTAGGAGCAAAGTTAGTGATGAGAAATGCTTTGCAGGATGCAGGAATTGAACCTACTGATATGGATTATATCAATGTACATGGCACATCTACACCTGTAGGTGATCCTTCGGAAGTAAAAGCTATCAAGGAAGTGTTTAGTGATCATGCATATAACATGAACATTAGTTCTACAAAATCCATGACAGGTCACTTGCTAGGTGCTGCAGGAGCATTAGAAGCAATATTTTGTGTGCTTGCAGTGCAAAATAATATTGTGCCTCCTACTATAAACTTTACCGAGGGCGATGAAGACCCGGAAATTGATTATAAGCTTAACTTGACATTTAATAAGGCTCAGGAGAGAACGGTAAATGTCGCATTGTCCAACACATTTGGTTTTGGTGGACATAATGCTTGTGTAATTGTGAAGAAGTTTAAGAAATAAAGCAACGTGCTTAAAAAAGTATACCGGAGTATAAGGCTTCTTCCTAAAAAAGGGAAGGAGCCTTATGCATCTTTTAGAAAGATATTAGGCTTTTGTCCATACAATATAACTTTGTATGAGCAAGCATTGTTACATAAGTCTTCTTCTATTAGATTAAAGGATGGCAAATGGATCAACAACGAGCGCCTTGAGTTTCTTGGTGACGCTATTCTTGATGCTATTGTTGCCGATATAGTATTTAAGGAGTTTGAGTACAAAAAGGAAGGTTTCCTGACTAACATGCGTTCAAAAATAGTACAGAGGGAAACTTTGAACAGAATAGCATTAGAATTAGGTATCGATAAGCTTATTAAAACCTCGGCCCGCAATACTACTCCTAATACCCATATGTATGGGAATGCACTGGAAGCTCTAATTGGCGCTATATATCTTGATCAAGGTTATCGGGCTGCTAAGCGCTTTGTATTTGAGAAACTGATTCGTGAACACCTCAATATAGAAAGTGTAGCAGAACTGGAAGCGAACTACAAATCGCGTCTGATAGAGTGGAGCCAGAAACAAAAAATTCCTGTTAGTTTCGACCTTATTGATAGTTTTGTTGATGAAAACAATACACCAATTTTTAAAACTGCCGTTTTGATAGCCGGGGAGCGTTCAGGTGTAGGTATAGGTTACTCAAAAAAAGAGTCGCAACAAAAAGCGGCCAAAGAAGCTTATAATAAATTAGTAAGAGATACAATGTTTCGAAATCATATCTTCGAACTGTATGAGTATCAGAAACAAGTGCATAGCGAGACTTATACCAATGGTGTTGTTTCTGATTCGGAAGAGAATACAGAGGTAAATTAAAATATTTTGCTTCTTTTTATCTTTATCTATTTCAAAGGGAAGACCATATTCCATGTCTTATCAAAGCCATTCTTGCGGAATGGAATAATTATATCATTTATATTTGAGATAACTACAAATATGAAGATAGTTAATCATAAAATAATCATTAATCACAGGTTTATTTTTCTAAATTTGTATCATCAAAATTGAGTGATATGAGATTTATAGCCATTATCCCGGCCCGATATGCATCTACCCGCTTTCCGGGAAAGCCTTTAGCCAATATAAACGGAAAATCGATGATACAACTTGTATATGAACAGGTAAAGAAGGCAGTCGATGATGTTTGGGTAGCAACTGATGACAATCGAATTTTTTCAACAGTAGAATCTTTTGGCGGTAAGGCCGTTATGACTTCATCTAATCATAGGAGCGGAACCGACAGAATACAAGAGGCATATGAAAAAATAAATGAAGATTTTGATGTAATTATCAATGTGCAGGGAGATGAACCATTTATTCAGCCTGAACAGATAGAAGAACTCAAGAATTGTTTCAGTAATAGCGATGTTCAGCTTGCTACATTAGTAAAACCTTTCCGAAAGGAAGATGGGTTTGAAGCCCTGTTTAATCCTAATTCGCCCAAAGTAGTTATTAGTAAAGGCAATGAGGCTATTTACTTTAGTCGTTCTATTATACCTTATATTCGTGATGTTCACCATACTGAATGGCTTGATAAGCATATTTTCTATAAGCATATTGGTATGTATGCATATCGTGTTGATATATTGAAAGAAATAACACAATTACCTCAATCATCATTGGAAAAAGCGGAATCGCTGGAGCAACTAAGGTGGATTGAGAATGGGTATCATATCAAAGTGGGCTATACTGATATAGAGACAATAGGTATCGATACGCCTGAAGATTTAGAGAAGGCTGTGGATTGGATGAATAGGATCTGATTATTTCGTAAAAAAAATTACAATTTCTTGTAAATAGTCATTGTCTGTTCCGCTATCCTATCCCAATGGTAAGGCTCCATATTATAGTTGATGCGATTCACCTCGCTATTATTAAGAACAACGTTTATTTTTTCAGCTAATTCTTTTTCATTCCCCACATGAAAATAACATGACGGTTCTAACCCAACTTCTAAATTAGCAGGAATATCACTTACAACAATAGGCAATTGATAGCTCATTGCTTCTAATAAAGCTATTGGTAAGCCTTCATGTGATGAAGGTAATACAAACACTTTAGCATGGGTCAGCAGTTCATAAAGTTTATCCCCTTTTATAAAACCGGTGAGAATAACATTGTTCTCTATAGCCAATTCTTTCAACCCTTTTGAATAATCATCTTCAAAATCAGCATCTCCGGCTATTACTAATTTGTAGCCCTCTTGTTTTAATGAAACAAATGCCCCTATTAGATGATGAAAATTTTTCTCAGGTACAAAACGCCCCATAGCAAAGACGTATTTTTGAGAATCCACTCCTAATTCTTTTAGATAATTAATAGAACTAATAATGGTTGGCGTCGGAACCCCGTTATAAATCAGATTGGCATCATTCCTATTATATTTCTCTTTGATGCTGTTATCAATCACATTAGAGATAACAATAACTTCATTGGCAAACATACATCCGAAGCGTTCTCCTAATTTCAGCATAATCTTTGCAGCCTTCCCCCATTTATCTCGATCGTAGTCAGCACCATGATGTGTAAATACCACTTTCATGCCCAATATTCTGGCAAAAGGAGTTAATAATGCAGGTCCAATAGCATGAATATGAACAATATCTGTTTTTAACTTTTTAGCTTTCCTAATGGCTCTGAATGTATGAATGATCGCCTCAAATGATTTTTTTTTAGGTGTATTAAGGTCCACCAATGATATTCCCTTGTATTCAACGATTCTATCGTTATTGCAATATGATTTCCGCCGTATAAGAATTACTTCATGCCCGGTTGCTGCGATGCGAGGGTAGAGATACTCACAGTGAGTCTCTACTCCTCCTTGTATATTTGGAATACCACGTGTCCCTAATACTGTAATTTTCATTTATTCATCAACTAAAGGTAAATTTGAATCTGGTTTTGCTCCATGTATATCAGTAAATGGAGTCATACGTGAATAATTCAGGTCTCCTTGTTGAGGGGCTTGCCCGACGTTGAACCATGGGATATTATCAACGCAAATACTTTTACCCATCATACTTTTCAGCTTGTTCTTCATAACCCATTTAGCCGGATGTTTAATATACTTTTTCATAACAGGAGCTGCAGTTCCTACCATCCAACAATTTTTAGGACACTGGCGTACCATAGCTCTAACTTTGTCAGCCTGGTCGCTATACCATAGTTCTTTGAAAGATGTATAATCTCGGATATTTCCCATGCTTTCTTTCCATATCTTGTCTTCAAGCCCATTACATGGATAAACATCGCCATAAGGCTCTATGAAAAAATTGGCTGTACCAGCTTCACAAGGTAACATTCTTCGTCCATTATTTATATAATTTATTAAACCCATATTAAAAAATGCACGAAACCAACTTTTAGGATTGTTCTCTTTCAATAAATTCTCAATCAAAATATGAAAGTTATTAGTCACCTCATCTTTATTTGTAATAACATTATCATCTTTGTGGAAATAGTATGAATTATGAAAAGCAGCCGTAGCAAATTCCAGTTTCATCTCTCTGGCTAATCTGTACAACCAAAGCATATCATCAGAATTATGATTAGATACTGTAATTCCAAAGCCTATATCTTTAACGTCCATTTCCCGAAGCTTCAACAAGGTCCTCAATCCTCTGTCAAAACCGCCTTCGCGCCCTCTGAGATTATCATTCCGCTGAGACAAACCTTCAATACTAATTCGTATCCCAATATTAGGAAATTTTTTTGCTAAGGCTATTATTTTTTCATGATGGTAACCTGATGTAGATATAACGACACGAGGAGCCTTTGTAAAACAGACAGATACAATATCCTCTATATCTTTTCTTTGGAATGGTTCTCCGCCTGTTACATTTACAAATTTAAGATTTGGTAATATTTCCAATTCTTTGGGTTGAATCTCTTGTTTTGTATCTGTCGGATTTTGCCATATGTTACACATTTTACAACGCATCTGGCAACGATAAGTTGTAATTATAGAGACATCTGTTGGTAATGGTATTTTATTCATAATTATTTTTTGTTATGTCTAAACTAAATTAAGTATAGCTATGTAAACTTAATTTAATACAGTTTTGTTCATAATTATTTCCTTTTTGTTACATCTAAACTAAATTCAATATAGAAATGGCGCTCCCGTTTCTCTGGAGGGGGTATTTTCATATAATCGCCATACAGATTAACTAAATAAGCAAGAGTATCATTAGGAATACTTACTTCAGTATTTTCAAATATTGCTTTTTTAGATGGTGTAAATACTTCTTTTTGCAGCATCTCTCCCTTATACCAATTTCTCCCAGTTGGTATAGTACAAAATTTGCCACCTTTAAAGGATGATACAAATTTGTCAAATGAATTGAATAACAACTTTTGAGGAAAAATCGATAAAAGCATCCCCATAGTAAAGCGTATCCTATACAAAAATTTTGCTTTAGTAGAATAACTAAAGGAGTTTTTAAATTGTGGATATTTATTTCGTATTTTATATATTGGCACCGAATATACTAGAAACCGATACATAAAGGCTAATGAACCAACAATATTTCTTATAATCTTGTTTGAAGGAGCATCATCTATTGGAAAAATATCGATTCTGATGGCATTCTTTTTATCATCTAAATGGATATTATCTATTCCTAGCATTCGTGTATCCTTTTTTAATATCTGCATGAATAATATCTCTGTATTATCATTCATACAAGGCGCCGACACCCAATACTTTCCACCTAATTCTTTTTCGAAAATCTCACGGAATTTATTATAATCCTGCCGTGGCATCATAGCATCAATATCATCGTCCCAAGGAATAAAACCTTGATGTCGAACAACACCGAGCAAGGAACCACCACCAAGCATAATACACAAATTATATTTTTCGCAAACCTGAACAACATCTTTATACATTTCAAATACACATTTTTTCAATAATGTACTTTCATCTTCTGTTAATTCATAAAAGATATTTTCTTTTTTTGCAATCTCATTTAAATAATCTTTTGAAAATTTCATTCGTGTATTTAATTATTAGGTTTTCGTTTGAGTAAGTCTTAAATTCATTTTGATGACATCCTGTATTTCATACTTTCAATCATTCTTTTATAGGCTTCTTCAAGCCCAATTTCTGCTTGCCATCCAAGAGATTCTATCTTGTCTGTATTTAAGAAAAGATTGAGATCCTGATTGAATGCATATTCCTTCGGATTTGTAATATTATATTTTACTTTAATTTTGTTTTCAGCTATTTTTTCAGCTACCATCTCTGCTATTTGGTATACCGGTATTGCTGTATTCTTGTTTGCAATAGTATATGCTGTGCCATTCTCTCCTTTCAGTAGGACAGTAAAAATTCCGGAAATCGCATCACGAATATATAAACATGGACGGCATGGTTTCCCTTCTGTCTGCAATATAATATCTTTTTGTTTGATGACACTACGTGCAAAGAATGCAGCAAGACGTGTATCATCGTAATCGACTCCCGGACCTAGTGTTTGTGTTAAACGAGCTATTTTTACAGGAATACTATATTCTATTGAATAACTAGCACATAAACATTCACATAAGCGTTTACTTTCTGAATACGAGCTACGCGGATTAAGAATATCAATATAGCCATAATCGTTCTCCCTTACTTCCAATAATTGTGGATCTGTAATACCGAATACTTCCATACTTGACAAATAAACAATCGATTTTAATTGTTTTTTGCAAGCAAATTCAAGGATATTATGCATTCCTTTATAGGCTGTATCAATTGTCTCTACCGGATTATCAACAAAAGAATGACTTTGAGTGATACTTGCCCCATGGATAATATAATCGATTTCTTCGATAATTTTGATTGATTCTAAAATATTGCCTATTACAAAACTTATTTTAGCTCTGCCTCCAAACATTGCTTTTGCCTTATTTTCATTCCTCACAAAAGCAAAAATCCGAATATTAGCATTCTCATTTTCATTAAGATATAACAGTAAAAAAACGAAATACTGCCCGATCAAGCCAGTTGCTCCAGTTATCAGAATTGAAGAGTTATATAGTTCAGACCAATTGCATTTTTGGGAAAGGATTTCAATATCTTCTTGTAATATTTTATCATTCAAATTCATATTCCAAATATTTGCGAATTTTCTCTAACTTCTTCAATAGCCCTAAAGATGTAAAAATCGGCAGGTGTTGTAATTTTTATATTCTCAGTTGGTCCAATTATGATATCAAGTTTTTTACCATAATGGCTCATCATTGTGCAAGAATCAATAAAATCGTTTCTACCCTCTGCCCTTGCCTTTTGGTGTATTGCCCAAATATCCTTGAGTACAAAACTTTGTGGTGCACGAGCTAAGAAGGAATTTTTTCTTGAAGGGATTTCCATGGAATCGTCATCTTTAGTCACAATTAATGTTTCGGTAGCAGGAATACATGTAATGCAAGAACCTTTTTCGCGGACAGTTTGTATATTCTCTGAAATAGTAACATCATCAATTAGCGGGCGTACACCATCGTGAATAAGAACCACGCTATCATGTGGATAATTTTGTGCTGCCGATTCCAGCCCATTATAAATTGACTCCTGGCCAGTCTCGCCTCCTGCAACAATTTCTTGAACTTTTGTAATGTCGAATTTTTTCAACATTTTTTTAAGATAATCAATCCAATCTTCTACACATACGATAATAATACCATCTATATCTCTATGATTATCAAACAGTTCTAAAGTATAGATAATAATAGGTTTCCCATGAAGTTCAAGAAATTGTTTTGGTTTCGATTTGGTATTCATTCGAGAACCGGAACCTCCAGCAAAAATTAAAGCTATATTCATTGTTCTCATCATATTTTACTCTCTGAGTATATCTTTATTCTTTTTTCCAATAAAGTTTGTTTATTAAATTTTCTATCATAATAGTCAAATCCTGCCTGAGCTAACTGCGTCCATCGCTTATCTGAATAATTGCTAACAATAGAACAAAATTCATCTACCGAATCAAAAAAAACTATATGACTGCAGTCATCTTCCATGAAACAGCATTCAGCTCCAAATCGTGTACTCAATACAGGAACTTTATTTGCAAAAGCATGTAATACTTTTGTGCGAATACCGGAACCTGTTAAGATTGGATTAATAAGGACTGAATTTTCAAAAAATGGTTCTATTGTTTCTTGATAACCTTTAAAAATTATTTTAGGGTATGCTTTATACTTTTCTCTAAATTTGCGAGACCATATTCCAATTATTACTACCGGGAAAGGCATCTTGTCAATATTTGGCACAAATATAGTATCCAAAAACCAAGATAAACCAACTGCATTTGGATTATGATATTCAGGACCAACAAAGAAGAAACTATTAAAAGAAGTACTTGTGTGTGTTTTGTATATAATCTCATCGGGTATTCCAAATGGAGAAACAACTACTTTTGGACAACAATCTTTTATATGCTCTGCATCATCTTCATTAAATACCACAACTATATCCATATTTTTCAGAAATGCTTTTTCTACAACTTCTGTTTTTCCAAGAACCAGATTTTTATATGAAATTGGCAAATTACTACTGTCATAACCTAGTAGTAATCGCTTATACCTCATTTCATGAAGGATAAAAATCTTTTTTATTTTCTGCGGAATGGCATAGGATAAATCTAATGTATGATAAAATTCAAATTGTACTTGCTTTATATCCTCTTTTTCGATAACATCATTGATTAATTTCACATATTGAATATCTTGACGATTATCAGGAGAAGAATTTATAATAAAATCATCTGAAATTATTTTCTTAAAATATCTATTGTATATAGAACCAAAGAAAGTTTTAGCTATTTTTTTAAATTCTCTTTTATTCTTGATATCATAATAAATTTTTAAATTAGGCTGTAGCTTTTGTAATTCTGCAATATTCTTTATATGACTTTTGTCTGGCAATTGAGTACATATTACATATTCAACATCATTTTTGAGCCCATCCAGAAAATAATATTGTGCAATCCTACTTCCTGCACCAAGAGGATAATACAAAGCTTTCGATATTAATAAAATTTTTTCCATATATAGAGATCGTTATGAAAGCACTGAATAATCAGAGCGTTTATTATTTTAATTTAAAGATTCGGATAAATTTAAGTATAAAATAAAACACCTTCAACAAAAATTCCTAATTTTATTACACTATTGAGGCTTCATTAATTTAGTACTTTAAAAGTAAACATTTTATTAATTTGTTTATAACTTTAATAATTACTTGCACCTAAATTCCATTTTATTCAATGTAATCAAGGTTTGGATACAAATTCTTTACATTTTTCTAATAATTGTTCTTTTATCAGTAAATAATCCTCTTTATTGTATATTTCCGTATTTAATCCAATTTTTTCATTTCCATTATTTAGAATTTCATCTGCAGCTACTAATTTATCTTTAGTATATTCCATAACCTGGAATAGATTTAACATTCCTCCAAATCGACCTCTACTCCTAACGCTACTTTTTGATTCTAGGACATTGCTCGTAACAAAAATCATTGGTGTCTCTACGGCTATTGCTGGTAATGCACAATGGATTCTACTTGTTATTATCAATTTAGCTTCTGCATATTTTTTCATCAATTTTTTAGCATAGTCAAATTTCTCATTTTCATTTTTGAAACTCTTCCGTGGAATATTATGTACTATATAATCAGCACAAAATAGAACATCATCGTCAAAATTCTTCGAATACACTTTATAAAACATAGATGCCTGAAGCCATTTATCTATGTTTAAGAAATCCAGTTTCTCGTATTTCCCTAACGATGAGTCACATTTGAACTTTTTAATCAATCTTTTTATTTTTCGGGGATTCGTAAATAATGTACAAATAGAAGAAAATATAGCACCCAAAGGAAACTCAATTTTTTTCTTTCCTATTTTTATCCACTCATAATATGGATCAACAAAAAGTATTTCTCCACTTTTTTGTTCTGATTTATATTTTTCTCCTAAAACCAATGTCAAACAACCTGAAAAATAGCAAGGAATGCCATGTTTTTCTAATAGATTCTTAGTGCCTGTATCTCGACAACCAATCGGTGAATATTTTTTTAGATATTCAACACTTTTTGGAGTAAGCAGTTTCTCTGCGATATCTGGAACTATGTGAAAAGAAATAAAGAGAGGCTCTAATTCTTCCCCAGGAGGAAAACTTTCTGGGTGCCACATAAACCAACCATTCATAATAACTTTTGTCTTGTCTGTAGAAGAATTATATGACGATAGTTCTTCTCTTTCAACAAGCACATCAATTTTATCAAAAAAAATTTCCGCGGCTAAATTTTGAATATAATCTCCTATATTTTTGTAATATCCTGTTCCTTTACAAACTACTAATCCATTTCTCATTTTATTAATCATTAAGTTTTTACGCCTATTATTGTTCATGTTTTTGTGAACAAACCACAATCAAAGAAAAATCTAGACATCATACATCTCTCTGTTTAAGTTACTATTTAAAGTACTTACTCTCATCCATATCACCTATAATTCTAAAATTATAAACTTTATTTATTGATCATCAAGCCTCTCTATCTTATTGTAAATTCAAATTTTCAAGAAGTTTATTCATGCCTTTTTCATAAGATTCTTGCTGCCTTTTTGAAAAATCCATCAATTGTTGTTTATCAATGGATAATAACTTTTCAACAACTTCCTGGGATGTTATTTTTTTCATATCTTTTTTTATTGAAATTATATTATCCAATAAACCAATCTTAGACAAAATATGATATATTTTACTTGATTCTCGAAGATATTTTCCAAACTTATTTGTATATGGAATGCGTTTTTCAATTGTGCCGTATTCATCAAAGCAAAAGAATGGAACTGCATTGTGTAAAGAAACTATGATTGGGTGCATTCTTTCTCCAATATATCCATCAGAGTACTTTATCAAATAATACCAATCCATTGGCATTAAGGGCATTGGTATCTTGTGTGCAAATCCGTAGTCTTTCAGTCCTTCTGGATGAGGAAAAGCAACTGGATTATAACCATTCATTATCAGCGTTGCTCCTATCTCTTTTACAAAATCATCGGAAATATTTTTATTTCTGAAACTTAATAATATGTATTTATTCGGCAAATTGTATTTTTCTATTATTTCCTGTTTTGAAAGTATTGGCAAATAGGTGTTCTGATTAAAAGAGAAAACGGGATCAGGCGTAACTGGAACCTCTGTATTTCCGATGAAATATTGCACTAATTCTTTTGTCCATTCATCACGCACCGTAATATATTTAAAACGCCTCAATGAAGTTTCTAACAAACTAAACTCTTGTTTATTAACTTTTGTATACTGAGAGTTTTGCGAAGATACAGAAAATACGGCAACTGGAATTTCTGTTTCTAGTTTTGGTATAAAACTTCCCCAAAATGGGTTCCCTTCTAAAACTTGATCTGAAGCAAAAGGTTTCTCAACAATGCGAAGTTTTTGCTTGGAGAACATTTTACGTTCACTTTTGGGCAAAAATCTAAATAGGGCATCACTTCCTAGTATAATTGCATCCAAGTTATTTTCATTAAGAACTTCCACTAGTTCATCTTCAGTTTGACATAGCCCTGTTAAGGGCATATTTTCTTCTGTAAAATGGATATGGTAAGCATACTGTTCTTTCGATACTCTTTTTTGATACATATCATCCAAATCTTTTGGATACCAATTTATAACAATAGGCTCATAACCTTTTCGTTTTAAAAAACCAACTGTTGAAGTTGCCTGTAATTGTGCTCCGAAATTACAAACTCTATGATGTGTCAAAATGCCTATTTTCTTCATGATAACTTTTCCACTTTTTTATTATTTCTAAAATATATCATAAGCAATATTAAAAATATGATAGTTAGGTTTCCCGATGAACCTTGTAATGCAAATACAAATACTCCGTTAATAAAAAGGTATATTCCTATAGCATAAAATAAGATTTGAGACATTGATATCTCTTTTGGTTTTCTTAAAACACACAAGATATAGTATGAAAGAACAGAAAAGAGAATAGCTATAAAAAATGTTCCTACTTTGCCAAACTCAAAACAAAGCCCTCCCACGAACGTATAGAAATATTGCCCAGATACATTCGTTTCACTTTCAATATAGGTCCATTTTTCAGTAGTACCGGCTGTTACATATTTTTGATCAGCGGGATTAAAAATCTTTGTTAAAAGTGGAAAGTAGGCATTGCCATCTGTAGTTCCCTTCAGATTATGATACATCAAACCATTAAAATTGATAAAATTTTCTCCTGCATACTTATAATTCACATAAGTTATTGCATCAGCACCAAACCTGGATTGTGATACCGCAATAAAAAACATTACAAATGGAATCGCAGAAATGATAGCTATATTCCTTAGCATCTTTTTCTTTTTCTCAGATATGTGTTTATGAAATAAAATAAATAAAGAAAAAATGAATATTAAAGATAAGAGTAAATTTCCTCTAGCTGCATTAAAAATTGTAGACGCAATTAACCAAATGATTGTCATTAAAAAGAATATCCAATACCATCTATTTTTATTTGACGATACAAAATATGTATAAAATGCAAATATTATATAGAAAGGGCGTAATCCAGTCGAAAATAAATGTATTAAATTTAACGATGAATACCCCATAAACCAAGCTTGTTCCCCTTCATACACTACGCTGTCCCTTATTTCGCTTAAATCCTGTCTCATTAAACTTGGCAATGTAGTTAGTATTAGAGATGTATGAATTATTAATATGATAGTTAAAACCTTTATTAATGGCAATAATTTTGAAACGCTTGGCTGAACAATAGTTGAGATTGTATTACTCTTTACTTTTAAAAACGAATACATGAACAACATCAAGGCTATATACAAGTAGATAAATGGCTCTATTGTCATATGTGAATAACTTACACTAAAGTAAAACCAAGGATGATTAAAAAAACCCAATGATGCCCATGCTGCGGCAGTATAAAGAGATAACAGCAATACTCCCACGTTAAAAGATTTACTTTTTATGTAATAAATTAACAATGTAAGTGTATATACTATTGCATTGCCCAGCAATATTTCATTAGAAGATAATGACATTTATCTTTTTCTTATTTGTTTAATATCTATTCGCTTAGGTTTTAATGGCAAGATATTAACCTTACCTATCGCTATAAAAAGAATAATTTTCTCATATTCAGGAATATTCAATATATTTTTAACATTTACAGTTTCTTTTTTAGTTGCATGCTGAAAATTCAGTGGCGTTCCATAAATATTATTTATTGTGCAAGCTAAAAGAAAATTTTGTATGCTCAACGAGACATCAATATATGGTAACATACGATCTTTTATACCATATGATCTTGTATCTGCTGTAATACAAACAAGATAAGGTATATTACCACTAAATCCTGTCGCTCCTGCTATATTTTTTACAAGTGCTCTTATTTTCTCGTTTTCACTTACAATATAATAACGCTCTGTTTGTCGACAGCAGCCTGATGGCGCATCGGCAGCAATATCTATTATTTCATCTAAAATTTCATCCGAAATCTCTTCATTAGTAAAATTGCGGCATGAAGTCCTAGATTTAAGTATTTTATAAAAATGACTCTTATCATTATCCGTAAATTCTGGTCTCGGTATATAATCAACATCTGTTAACCCTGTCAATTGAGCTTTTTCATATTTTTTTATAACAGATTCTATCCACAAAAAAGCAAGATCTAATTTTATATTTTCATCGGTAATTTTACTTTTTAGTGATAAACATTGTTGGTAAACTTTTTTACCATGACCTTTTTCAAATGGATTAATATGCAGACCTTTATCCAAAATATGTGCATTTTGTCTTAATTGAGTAAAGATTACATCTTGATTTCCTACAAATTTTTTGAGAAAAGACAAAGTATACAAAATATCTTCCCATATATAGCAAAATATTAATTTTATTAGTCTAATTCTTCTTTTCATAATATTTTTATACAATGTGTAATATGTGATATGGACTGTATTTATAATCTTTTTTTTCCCTTTGTCCTATAATTTTGGCTGGAACGCCACCAACTATAGCATAATCAGGAACATCTTTTGTCACTACAGCACCAGAAGCGACAACAGCACATCTTCCAATCTCTACGCCAGGAAGAATTATTGAACGAGAACAAATCCATGCATACTCATTAATAATCACTTTTTCGCCAATTGTTTTAAAATTATCATCGTTGTAATCATGCTGTAAAGTCCAAATAACAGAATCTGCTGCTATAGTAGTATTCTTTCTTATTATTAGACCTTTACGTGCATCTAATCGTACATTTGGCCCAATGGAGCACCCGCTTTCGATTGTTAATCCTTTTGGATTTCTGATCTCAAAACCGGCATACATTGCTACCTTTCCAACCTTCACACCACAAACTCTTAACAAAAATAATCGAACATGCCGTGATGGGAATTTCGAAATAAAAATATTTACAAACAGCCAGCGTAATGACCCTTTCCAACTACTAAATCTTCTTTTTTGATTTTTATTCACGATCATCTTACTCAAAAGTACTATATTTCAATTTATCTTATCCAATTAACATTTTCTCTTAATACCTTTGCTGGAACTCCACCTACTAATGCTTTTGAAGGTATATCTCTATTAACAACACTTCCTGCGGCAATTACAGCTCCATCTCCAATAGTAACTCCCTTCAATATAACACAATTTGTTCCAATCCATACATGATTACCTATTTTTATGGGCTTAGTTCTGTCTGTACATTGTATTGTATGAACATCACTATCCCAAATTGTACAATTTTCTGAAATAACAACATTTTCACCTATTTCAATACTATCAAAACATTTGATTTTCGAATTTCGATTAATGTATCCACTTCCAAGGCTTAATGTTGCACCCTTTACAACAATAATATGACAACCTGGACAAACCTGAAATCCATTTTTTATATTAAGAGTTGAATTTTCCTGCATTTCCAATAACGATGGAAATGGTTCTACAATATTAAATGATTTATTAAAAAAAAAATATTCTTTATATATATTTATTTTTGCTGTTCTATGAATATTAAAATAACCTTTTCTAAATAACAAAATACCTATTTTTTTACTACGAATCCCTTTAACCTTTATATTGTAATATAAAGTACTTAACAATCTTTTATGTTGCAATATGTTTTTCATTTTTTTTGATATCTTTTTCCTATGACTCTTCTTATCATTTCATTTATCAATAACTTTTCATCTTTACTTAATCCTATGAAGTAAATGCTTATAGTAAAAGCTATAGCTGAAGCTATTATTGTAAAAACAAACCGGTATTCAATAGACAAATATGTAACTATTATTTTGCATATCAAAATCGAAACAAACGAAGGTATTACAACCCACAAAACAACTTTATTAAGATATTCCTTAATGGATAACTTTGCTATTTTTTTCAAATAAAATACTCTAAAAAAACAAGCAGATAATTCTATAAATATAAAACAAATCAAAACAGAATTTATTGGAAATTTAGCTTTCAATAAAATATAAGTAAAAGGTAAATTCAATAAATAGATAAAGCTTATAATAATCTGATAATATTTTATTTTTCCAATTGCATGAGCTGCTGTTTGCAATCCTACAGTTAATTGATTTATTAAAAGTGCAATCAAAATTAAAGAACAAAACATTTCCGTATATTCTGGCACATTTTTTAACCAAAACTTTAATACAGATGACATCTCAAATATACAAGGTATTGCAATGATTGCCACAAGGAAAAAACCAAACTTACTTGCCATCATAGATAGCCGCATCATTCTTTGCCTGTCATTCATGCCTTCACTTTTCACTATTTGAGGATTAAATGCCCGCAGTAACGCAACCGACAAAAAGCTTATTTGTCCAAAAACCTGTATAGCAATACCAAATGCTGCATTTATAATTGTGTTAAAAAAGACATTAAAAATAACAGCAATTCCTTGCATCCTTACATTATACGACAAAGCACCTCCTAAACTCCATCCAGCATAACTGCCTAGTTCTTTTAATAGAGGCTTGTCCATTTGATAATTGCTTATACTACATTCATTATATCGCTTTATACAATAGGAAGCATATAATAAAAACGTAACAAAACCTAACCCTGCCATTGATATGCCATAAATCGTTAAACGCTCAGACTGTATAAACCAAACGAGAGAAAGTGCTATACCTAGCTTTATCATGGACTCAATAATGTTTACGATTGCAATCCATAACATGTTTTCATGAGCATTAAGCGAAGCTGTAAATGGTACAGAAACAATAGAAAAAAAAACGGCTATAGACATAAAGTAATATAGTGTCTTTGCTACTGATACTCTATCTATAGGAATATTCAAGAATCCATCAAAAAGAAACGGTATAAGCGATAACAATAAGCCAACAACAATAATTCCGATAATAATATGTAAAATCCAACTATTAGTAAAAACTTTCTTCTGCATTTCAAAATCGCCTGTTCCTTGATGATATGATAAATATCGTTGTGTTGAAACTGTCATAGCAGCATTGAGAAACGATAACATCGCAATTACTCCTGCAATGAGATTAAATATACCATAATCAGTAGCTCCTAATGCATTTAATACTAACCTTGTTGAGTACAATGATATACCCATTGTAACCAACATTTTTGCATACAAAATTATTGTATTTAATGCTACTTTATTGGCTGCATTCATTTGTTCCCGATAACCATCCTCTTTAAATCATCTCTTAATACCCAACATCCTGCAATTACAAATGCCAGAAATATAAATCCTATTAGAATCAATTTTTTATTCGGTTTCGACGGATCTATTGATTGCATTGCCGGTTGTATCACAGTAAATACCGGAGTATTATCCTGAACTTTCACTTTTGCCAATTGTAATTGTTGCGCAGTCTGATTATATACAGAATAAGCCAAACTTGCCTCATTTTGCAATCTTTCCTGAGTTGTACGATATTTAGCAGAAACAACATTCAAATTTCCATCAACAAATGCAGCCAATTGTTGCTGAGCCTTATAGTAATTATTTTTTGAATCGTTATATAGTTTTTCTGCATACTCCAAATCGTTACGAGCTTTCTGTGTACGGTAATTAATAATATAAGATTGAAAATAAGATGTCAAAGAATCTGCAAGAAAAGCTGAGATGCCAGGGCTTTGCATTGTTACTCCTATAGAAGTAATATACGTTTTCTTATCTGAACTAACAGTTATCCGCTTGATCAGATTCTCTAAAAGAATTGACTCTTCTTCCGAAATAAATCTATTATTACTTTCTTGACCAACAATTTCATCTTTCGGCAAGAGAAAGCCTTTTATGACCTTAGGAACAACAAGTATATATGACCACCAAGCTATATCTTGATGTTCATTCATATAAACATAAAGAGTAGTATCAATCTCTCGCTCAACATCTTTTACCTTGATATCCAATAAACCTCTCAAGAAAGGAGTAGATTGGAAAACACTTGGATATAAATCAGGTGATGCCAACACATCTGTGCCGGCAGAATTACCCAGGTTTATCCCTGCTAGTGCAGCCAAAGACCCCATTGTTCCACCTGAAGCAGATTGCGCCTCAGGCATCAATACCACTGTTGTTGTATATTCCTTAGGTATACTAAAAGCAACAATAAGTCCTATAACCATCCCGATAAGGCATACTTTAATAATAAATCTCTTATTATCCCAGAGTTTTTTACCTAATTCCAGTAAATCTATTTCATTTTCTTCCCTATTATCTGTCATATTACTTTGTTAAAGCATTAATCAATAAAGCAACTACAGATGCCATAGATACAGCAGCACTACTAAGGCTTATAATTTCTCCTGTACTCATCCTTTCTTTTTGTTCTTTGACAGGGATAATTATTTCACATCCCGGTTTTACCAAGTCTTTACTTCCACCCTTGGCTTTCGCTACAGTACCATTCATATAGATTATATATGCTCTTTTCTTTTCCGCTACCTCACTATACCCTCCAGCTTGCTCGATGTAGTGTTTCACTTTTTTCCCTTCTTCAAAAAGGACTGTATTAGGATACATTACAGCTCCATTTATTTTTATAGTATTATCAAATTCAGGAATAATCAGGTTATCTCCAGGTTTTAGCACGAGGTCATATTCACTCATTGGTTTTTCCAACGCTTTATTAAGTTCGATTCCTATTGGATATAAAACATCTGTATCCATTAGTTTTGTAGATATGGTATCTTCTAATCCTCCTCTTTTCGCTAATGCAATGGATTCTCTTTGTCTGGCTAATTCATCTCTAGACTGCCTTCTTATCAATTTGGCTCCTTCTATATAAGCGCTATTAGATAATCCACCGGCTTCTTTAACTAAATCGGAAATTCTTTGCTCTTTTTCTTTTAGGGTGTATCCGCCAGGGAATAAAACCTCTCCTTCTATGGAGACGTTCCGTTGAGTCTGATATCCAGGGCTTTTTCGGATATAAACCTGATCGTATGGTTCCAAAACGAACTCTTCCTTTCCATCAGCAATTAGTCCATTCTCGAGTGGAAATGAAAATGTTTCAGCAATAATAGTTGCATTAGTAGTACTATTTGGATCTATTATTCTGCGTGAAACATCTACTTTTGCTGTTGAAGCTGAACTTAACAACCCTCCAGCTTTTAGAATCAGATCTTTTATTGTCGTGTTTTCTGCAAATCTGTATGATCCGGGATTAGCTACCATCCCATAAATGGCGAAATTACCCAGATCTGTTTCTACTTTGTTGGCAGCAATAGATAAAACATCATTTTTTTGTAATACGATATTTTGTGATTTAATATCATTGAGATTTAATGTCAATGTTTCAAAGGTAAGATCATCTTTTTGCCTGGTCAGTATAGCTCTATCTAAGAAAGCATCTTCTTTTAATCCTCCAGCTCTTTCTATCAGGTCTTTTACTGTTATTATATCTTTCCCGATTTCAAAATATCCCGGACGGAATATCTTTCCTTCAATTTGAACTCTGTTTTCATATAAATTTAATCCTCCTCCTATTGTTATAACATCCCCATCTGTGAGATTGAAACCGGATGTTTCGTTTGCATTTAGAGTGAATATTTTATCATACCCTCCTGTTTTTCGACTTAAGGTTATTTTATCAGTATAAGCTCCGCCTACAAATCCGCCGGCATAATTAATCAGGTCTTGTACTGTCTCCCCCTCAACCATTTCATAATACATTGGCCTTTTTACTTGTCCAGTAATATTAACCAATGATTTGTATGGTGGTATATTGATCACATCCCCGTCATAGAGACGTGTATCGTCGGTTTGTCCATAAAGAAGGAAATCATAAACATCTACAGAGGTTATCTTTTTGTTTTTTCTAAATAAATTGATCTCGCGCAACGAACCGATATCGTTAATACCTCCGGCCAGATACAGGGCATGATAGATATTTGATAATGAAGATATGGAATATGTACCTGGAACGGCAACTTCTCCAATTATATTGATTTGAATTGTCCGGATTTGACCTAATGTAAGTTTTATTTGTGATGGGCCATAACTGTCATCTACTCCTGAATAAAGACTCGACAATTTACCTTTTAAAAAATTATTGGCCTCATTGATGGTCATTCCACTTAAGGATATAGGGCCAAGGCTTTCTATACTTATAGTTCCTTCAGGAGAGATCACTTTTCTTATTGAGGCTTGTGAGGCACCCCATATTTCGATCACCACTTCATCTCCCGGACCTAATTTATAATCAACAGGAGTCGGGATATTTACATCAGGGGCAAAAGTTACATTTTTCCTATTAAATATGTTTTTCCCGAAAATATCGCGTCTCAGCATATCGGTAAAAGCGTCCCCTTCTACATTTCTGACTACTACTTCATCTGCTTGACTTGCCCTGATTACCGATTGTGTAGTTGTTCCACCTATATTAGTTGTATTTGCCTGATTTGCCTGTTCAACTTGGCTTTTTATCCTTTCTAGTTGAGCTTGTGTAGCTCCTTTTTGCAAGAGGGTGGCTCCGATTACTTGTTCGCTTGTTCCTTTAGTGTGCTCAGATTTTATATAATCGATAACCTGACTGTCAGACATCTGGGCGCAAAGGCAAACTGGGATTAAAAGTAAAACGAGGAATAATATATTCTTTACCATATAAATTAGAGTTCCTAATTTTTAATTATAATTACTTTTTGTTTGTGTCGACAAAAGTAATTATAATTTATTTTGAAAGCAATAATTAAGGCATCCAATTCGAATATAAATGATCTTGTACTCAATATACAAAGAAATATCCTGAATGTAAAAAACTATTTATTCAATACTATCTATACGTTAATGAAATATATAATTCCATTAACGATAAATAAATTTTAGGTTTATTAGTTTAGAGATTTTACTTCCCAGCAGAATATATTATATTATTATTTGATGGTTGCTCTCCGTTATCTACTGTGTTATCCTTATCATTTTCAGGAAGCAAGATTAAGAGACGCTGACCTACCTTAGCTATACTACCGGTAAGTTTATTCCACGTTACAATGTCATTTTTAGATACATTATACCGGGTAGCTATTTGCGTAATTGTTTCCCCAATTCTTACTTTATGGTATATCATCCTTGCATCATCAGATGATGATCTCCTTATCTGTTCATCTTCTTTGGAGTCTGTTGATGCTATTCTAATCAATGGTAATGTAGACTCATCCCTTTCAAGTTTCCTTAAATAGCTATCTATCAGGCTGGCGCAATAATCCGGATCGATAAAAACGGTAGCTAGTTGTGGTTCCTGCAATTTTATTGGTTCCTGTACCTCTACATATTCTGTTTTTTCTATTTTCAGATTTTTTCCTGCAATCAGGGTTTTAACATTATTCCATTCTTTCAACTGGGAAACAGTCGTTTTTGTGCTCTTTGCTATTTTAGTCCAGTTATCACCACTCTTTATTTTGTAATAAGATACTGTTGTTTTCGGAACCAACACTGTTTTTGTTAATCCTGATACAGATACAACATTCGCAGTGTCTTCCCCGACTGCACTTGTAAGTAATACTTCCGGATCATTTGAAGATGCTTCTTGCTTATATATTTTAAGATGGCGGCCAACTGTTAGTGTATTGGAAGATAAATTGTTCCATTGTTTTATCTGGTTGGAGGTCACTCCATATTCAGCGGCCACTTCTGCCAGAGTATCTCCTCTTTTTACCCTATATGTAAGTGTAGTGCTGCCTAACGGAGCACCTGAAACAACATTAACTCCTGCGATTTTTCTATGTGTGAGCAATTCATTTCTTTTATGGGCATATACAGCATCTTCATTGCTGATAAAGGATGCCAGATTAGCTCCGGGGAGTGTAAGCGTATAAGTCTTAAAATCTCCCGGAATAACATCTTTTCTATATTGTGGATTATATTTGCGTATATCTTCTATAGATACATTCAAGACATCGGATATCTGTTGAAAATGAACGGTTTTATTAATAGCCAGAGTATCCATAGAAAATGGCATCTGGCACTCGGATGGGGTTATATTATGTTCCTGGAAGTAATTCATTATATAAGTTGCAGCGATGAAAATAGGTACGTAATTCCTTGTTTCTTTCGGAAGGTGAGGATAAATTACCCAGAAGTCTTTTTGTCCGCCACTTCTGTTAATGGCCTTATCAACACGTCCTTCACCACAATTGTATGCTGCAATTACAAGATTCCAGTCATTATATCTGTTATATAAGAATTTTAGGTATTTGACTGCTGCTTCTGTAGCTTTATAAGTGTCGTAACGTTCATCTACAAGGGTATTCACTTCCAGCCCGTACATTTTACCTGTAGAAGCCATAAATTGCCATAATCCTGATGCACCTGCTCTCGATCGTGCTACTGGACGCAGAGCTGATTCGATAATGGGTAAGTATTTTAACTCTAATGGTAGTCCTTCCCTGTCTAGGACATCTTCGAAGATGGGGAAATAATACTGTGCTTCACCTAACATATAACTGACTTGCCGGCCAAGTGATCCGGCATAGCGCTCAATCATACTTTTTACGGCCTGATTATATGCAAGCTCCATCTCTGTAGGCAGGGTATGCAACCTGTTTATATATACTGAATCGGGGAACGTTACAGTTCCTCCTGAAGTGTTGAATTGATTTAAATCGGAAGCCGAATAATCTCTTTTTGCGAGTACAAGATCGTAGTTTTGTTGAAAATCTTCAGGCAATTCTTCAATAGGTTTCATCGACTCCTGCGATTGTGCGGAAACAATTGTTGTAAACCCAAATAATAATCCTGTAAATATTAATTTCTTTAGCATAGTGTTTTTTAATGGTATAAACAGATACTCCCAAAGGAATAGTCTGTCCAATTTAAAAAATTATATTACACTGAATCCCAAAACCTACTTTAGAGTGAGGAGAAGGGCCCCATACAACAGGGGTAATCATCAGAGAGAGATCCGGTGACACGTCAAAGTCATAAAGCTGAGCATCGACGTATGCATCGATCATACACAAAGCATACACACCCACAGATACAATAATTGCTAAATCCCTATTACGGCGAAAGAAATCTTTTTTTCTTTTCAAAGCATCTTGAAAGGCATCTCTTCCTCCACTCCAGTCATCGGGACTGGTCATTCCCGGAGGTAGAAAATTAATATAACTTCCACCTTGTACATTTAGAACTAAATCTCTATATGCATTATTATAGTCATTATATACTCTTCCGTTCCAGGTAATGGCATATACTAGCCCCAAGGCTCCGCCATAAATAATAGGCAATTTCCAGTATTTACGATTATATGCCTGTCCTAACCCCGGAAAAATAGCTGAATATATGACAGCTTTTGTTGAATTTGGTTTAAATTCCGGTTTAGGAAGTAAAAGCGTATCACTTAATACCAGTTTTTTTCCATCAATCAGTGGCATTATGGTGTCTGAGTTAACTCTTTTCTCAATAGCCTGTAATTGCTGGTTATCAGCCTTTATTGTATCTCCCGAAAGAGGTTCTTGTGCCCTTATCGAACAGGTGATGCCTCCTGATAAAATACACAAAATGATTAAAATCAAACCTCTACTCATATATATAATAGGTATCCCTAACTAAGGTCACAGACCTATTTGTTATTTTTATATGTATAACAGCAACAATTCGTTACAATTAAAGAATGTTACATTAAATCTTTTCTTTAGCTCATTTCATTTTTTCAACTGATCGAATATCGAAATAATTCTTTCCAGTTCTTCTTCCGACTTGAAAGGAATGCTGATCTTTCCTTTTCCCTGGTCGTTACAAGTTAATTGTACCTTCGTAGAGAAAAATTTGGAGAGATGATTTTTCAATATTTCAAATTCTTCAGGTGTCGCTTTTTTTACACCTGTCTTTTTCACTGTCTCTATTGTTTTCTCTTCTTTGAGTATATCTTCAAGCTTTTCTCCTTTGGATATAGCTCTTACATATTCCTCCACTTTACGTACAGAAAGACCCTCTTCAAGAATCAGTTCATATACCTCGAGCTGAGATGCAGGGTCTTCTAGTGTAACAAGCGTACGGGCGTGAGCCATGTCTATCTTCTTGTCGCGGATACCCATTTGTATCTCTGCCGGTAGTTTTAATAAACGGAGATAATTAGCAATTGTTGTCCTTTTCTTTCCTACTCTTTCACTCAGGCCTTCCTGAGTCAAATTATAAATGTCAATCAATTTTTGGTATGCCAGTGCAATCTCAATGGAATTTAAGTCTTCGCGTTGTATATTTTCTATCAACGCCATTTCCATCACCGTTTCGTCTTCAGCAGTCCTTACATATGCAGGGATGGACTTCAAGCCTGCTAGCAAAGATGCCCTGTAACGGCGCTCTCCGGCTATAATCTGATAATTATCCTCGCTTATCTGCCTCAATGTAATAGGCTGAATAACTCCTATCTGACGAATAGAAACCGACAATTCCTGTAAGGCCTCTTCGTCGAATATATGACGGGGTTGATCAGGATTCGCCTGTATTTTGGATAGTTCTATTTCATTAATCGAAGAAGATCCTTCCGTCTTTACTTCATCAATGGTAATCAGAGCATCGAGCCCTCTGCCTAAAACCATTTTTTTAGCCATAAAAATTATTACGTATTAATACAGATTTACAAAGTTAAGAATTTTTCTCAATAAGTTCCTTCGCCAATTGCATATGATTGACTGAACCTTTAGATGCAGCATCATAAACCAGTACAGGTTGAGCAAAACTCTGAGATTCGCTTAGTTTTACATTTCGTTGTATAACGGTTGTAAATACTAAGTCCTGGAAATGGCTTTTAACCTCTTCGTATATTTGATTGGCAAGCCGCAAGCGAGCATCGTACATGGTGAGCAGGAAGCCTTCTATTTCAAGTTTCGGATTCAGTTT